>JABMMY010000223.1 GCA_013205415.1 Deltaproteobacteria bacterium | reverse complement strand
TGAACTACCACCTGCTTTTTTGTGTGCCATTAGTTGCCTTGCCTCTCAAATTTTTCAATGAGTAGTCTTGTGTAATCTTGTCTGTGTCCATAAGTTCGTTTGTAATTATGACGACGCTTATATTTAATAGTTCTTAACTTGGGCCCTTTTTCAAGAGCAAGAACTAAGGCCGAAACGGTCACTGGAACTCTTGGTTTTCCTACAGAAACCTCTTCGCCATCTGCATAAAAAAGGACATCATCTAAAACGATAGTTTTTCCTGTTTCTACATCTAACTTTTCAACGAGCAGTTCAAATCCTGGCTCGACTCGATATTGTTTTCCACCTGTTCGAATAATTGCGTACATTTCTAAACTCCTTAACGGTCTCTTACGGTCCCACTTTTCTTTCAGCTTCTTTAAAGAGAACTATGGTTCTGAACCAGTGATCTCGCCCTCTTGTCGCGAAAGTTAATAAAAGGTCATAATGGACTCAGATAAACTCGTCAACTAATTAGAATTCCCAAGGATTCTAGTGGCTGAGGCCGGTGGGAGTAGGGGGATGGAATAGGCCCCCTGTATACCGACTAGTCTACAGAGAGAAAAACGCCTGAGTATTGAGGGCTAAATATCTGAAAATATATGTATATATAGGACTCGTCCATTGGCTTGTCACTTCAAAGTGATTCGCCATTTTTTGGTGTGATACTAGCCTTAAAAAGGCTGGACCTGGGTTTGCAATCTTGTAAAGGATGCCCTCTCTTTTAAAAGTCTCTATTTTTATATTTTTAATCGGTGGCCTTAGGCCTTCTTGGGCAGAGGAGGGTCTCGATTCCACGGCCCCCCTTCTTTTTAATCAGAGCCTGACCCTTTCCCTGAGCTCGAATCCTATTGAGCAAAAGGCCGGTGACATTTTATTTCAAACCTATGTGCAGAAATATGGTGGAGACGCAGCCTCTTCTGCTTATATTTTTTCTCCGTTAACTCAGAAATGGATAGAAGCAAAAGGATTAAGCAGCAAGCAACTGAGTCAGAAAATTGAGAAAAAAGATTGGGTCGGAGTTCAGGAATTTGTTCAATCCCAAAGAGAGTCTGAACCGGTAGATGAGGAGCAGGAAAATGAGGCTGCAAAAAAATTAGCAGAGGCGCTTAATGGGGGATTGGCGAGTTTTTCACCCCAAAGTATTCGAGGGTTTGAAGTGGCTACACCGAATAAATCCCCAGCACCTGAGGTAGTCGAAGAAAAAAATAGGATTGAAAATAATCGATTAGAAAAAAAACAATCTTTAGTTGCTACAGATGTGAATTCGGATGAGATAAAAACTGAGTTGGTTTTAGATTCCGATTTAATTAGTAGTAAAAAAACAAAAGCAGAAGCTCCCTTTCCTATCGAAAAGAGAAGGATGGAAAAACAGACAGGGAATGCTGCAGAGGTTTCAAATCTCTTTATGGGAGTTGAGAGACAACTATTAGAGGATTTAGGCATTCGTAAATTGGCTAAAGGAATTAGTATTTTTAGCTTTTCCCGATTTCATCTTAAAAATAGTTTTCCATTAGCAAAGGCTAATCATTCCCAGCAAAATTAAAAGAGGCACAGTAAACCCACCTCCTTCTATGTTACCTTCCAACTATGAATCCTTAACGCCTCCCTCCAAAGATACCCACGTGATTAAAATGTGATTAAGACAACCCGTATGAAATGGTTTTTTTGGGCCCTAGTCGCATTAGTGTTGATATCTCTTCGAGGAATCTATTGGCGAGAGGAGGTGCAGATGACCGAGAGCGCGTGCGGGCGGCTTTCCTTGCCTCAACAAAAACTGAGAGAGGCACGGCAGACCCGAATTCGCGGGCAGGTTGAGTCTTCATTTAGCGGTGGGGTGGAATTGAAATCTGCCAAAATATTTTTCAAGGGGGCCTGGTGGCCCTTTGCTGGAAAAATAATTTTGGGAGAACGCATGAACCTTGTCGTTCCAGAGAATCGGCAGGTTGAGGTTAGTGGGCATTTTGAATGCGATACACCGGCTAAAAATTTTAGTGGGTTTGAAGATCGGTTTTTTAAGCGAACTACGCGAAAATTAATTCTCAAGAAGGGACGCGTGGCATGGACACTGTTGACTGAGAGAAATACCCTGTTTTTTTTTCTAGGAAAGAGATTTAGAGACTATTTGAGTTCGTTAATGAAGGGGTACCCAGAATTACGGGGAATCGTATGGGCGGTGTGGACGGGAGAAACCCAGGGATTAAATCCAGAGCTGGTTTCCATGTATAGGGAAGGGGGGCTTTTACCCCTAGTGGCCTTAAGTGGCCAACATGTGAGTGTATGGATCATTCTTTTTCGTTTGCTATTTTTATTGTTAGCTAAAATAGTGATGTCTGCAAAAATATTCAGGGACTATTATCGTCGACTAGATCTTTGGTTGCCATTAATTGGCGCCGCCATTCTAACTTTAACCAGCCAAGGCGCTCCTTCGGTACTTAGAACCTTAGCCATGGCGGGAGCTATGGTTTTATTGAGAATGAGAAAATTTATTTCATCACCGGTGCAATGGGTGACGGCGAGTGCGGCTTTGATGATAGCTCTAGAACCGGGTCTTTTAATGGGGATCTCCTTTGTCTTGAGTGTGGGGGCCACATTTCTGATGGTGGAAATAAGCGAAACGCAAAATGTGGTTTCAAGTGTGGCGAAATATTTTTTTCTCTCCACCGTGATGGCGGTATTATCGGCACCTATGATTCTTTTTTATTTTGGACAATGGTCCTATTTATCCCCAATAAGTACGATATGTTTTAGTTGGATGTGGAACCTTGTCATCATTCCAGTTGGATTTTTAATTCCCTGTTTAGGAGCACTGCCTAATGGGATTTGTGACTCTGTGTTAGGCTTTTTAGAGGTGGGGTGGAAATGGCTTTATAACGGACAGATTCTGGGCCATTATTTAATAGAAAAGTCATTTCTTGCCTATCCGCGGCCAAACATTGTGGAAACTCTGTGTTTACAAGCTAGTTGCCTAATTTTATGTAAACGGATTTGGCCCAAAAAAAACACCGATAACGCCCTGTGAGTTATTTGATGCTGTGGGCTTTGATTTTTATCGCCAAAAGGTGTCAAATTAAAGGGTTGCCAAACGGCATAAAACTTAAAACAGGTCAGGTCTATCATGCCCGAAAAACAGACAGCGTCGCAAAACCGCATTCGTGAGACCTTAGGTAAGCTTTACGAACATCAACCCCCTCATTTTCGAGAGTATATTCGGCGGTATCAAGAGGACCCTACGAGTCGAGTCTTTGCGCCCCTAGCGGAGGCCTATCGTCGATTGGGAAGGGTAGATGAAGCTATTGATATCTGCTTGGAGGGTTTGAAACATCACCCTGAATTTCCTGGGGGGCGAGTTTCCTTAGCCAGGTGTTTTTTTGATAAGAAAAAGTACCTCTCGGCCAAGGAACAGTTGGAGATGGTCGTTCATATCTCTTCCGATAATATTTTAGCTCAAAGATTATTAGGGGATTGTTTTGTAGAGTTACAGGAGAATGATCGGGCTTTGCATTGTTATAAAATAGTGGCAGCTCTTTCTCCTCAGGATGTCGCACTCGAAGATAAAATTCATCAGATGCAGTTGCATCAGAATCATCAGGATCATCAAGGCACTCCGGCTGGAAAAATATTGAGTGTTTCTATAGAAAATATAATTAACCCCGAACCGAAACCTATGGGTGCCACTGGAGGCACGGCCTCGGCAGTTCAATTCTCAGATTCAGAGGTTGATGAGGTGCTCACTCAGACCCCTACTGAGGTTATAGCGTCGATTAATGCCTTTCAAAGTCAAATGACGACCCCTTTAGCCGATTCCTTTGATGAGCCGGAGCCTCTTGCAGATGAATCGGAGGATGCTGAAATTAGAAGATCCAAAATCGATGCGATCTTAGGTTTCGAAGAGGAGAATGGGGAATCCTTCAAAACAGAAAATGTAATGCGCGTGTTTGCTGAAGAGGTTCAGCTCAGCCCTGAGATCACAACTCAGACACTAGGGGATCTTTATTATGCTCAGGGGCAATTTGAAAAATCGCTTCGTATTTTCGAAAAACTTCAGAAAAGAGGTGGGTCGATAGAGATTTCACAAAAGATACAAAACTGTCGGGCTCAATTAGGGGTCGATTCTGCCTCTTTAAAAAGACAACAGAAGATCGATATTTTAAATGCTATCTTAATAAAAAACAGGAATAACGATTGAAGTTTAGCCGTAAATCGGCGAGAAATATTGCATCTTCTAAGGGGAAATATGATTGCAACATCAGATTTTAAAAAGGGCGTTTGTATTGAGCTTGAAGGGGTTCCTTATCTCATTGTGGACTTTCAGCATGTAAAACCTGGAAAAGGAAACTCTTTTTGTAGAACTAGAATTAAAAATTTACTTAATAATAATACGATCGATAGAACCTTTAAATCTGGTGAAAAGGTAGGCGAGCCCGAATTAGAAAAGAAGAGAATGCAATATCTTTATGCCGATGGGTCTAGTTATCAATTCATGGATCTCGATGCCTATGAACAGATTGCACTTGAGAAAGAAACCGTAGGCGATAACAAATATTATTTAATTGAGAACCTAGAAATTGAGGTCCTTTATTATAAAGGGCGTCCTATCGCAGTTGAGCTACCTAATTTTGTAGAGGTGAAGGTCACCTATTGCGAACCTGCGATCAAAGGAGATACTGTGAGCGGAGGGGGCAAGCCCTGTGTCGTATCTACCGGTCTCACCGTAACCGTTCCCTTTCATATTAAGTTAAATGACATCTTAAAAATCGACACTCGCTCAGGGACCTACGCGGAAAAAATTACGAAGTAAATTGTGCAGTGCATCCATTCTTTGTGACAGAGGTGATGGTTATGTCCGCAGTTCATCCAAAAAAGCTTCTTGAAAAGGCTAGCAGTTTAGAGGCTAAAGGGGCCCTTAAAGAAGCTTCACACCAATACGCTTCACTTATTCCCATTCTGCGAAACCGTGGAAAGGTTGTGGAGGCCCTTACCCTGTGTGACAAGGCTATGGAATTGTCACCGAACTCTACCCGTCTGCATCTTATTAAGGCTCTTTGTTTAATGGATATCAAAAGAACGAATGAGGCTCTGGTTGAAATGGAAAGTTTTGCTAAAGCAGCGTTGCGCCAAAATAGGGTGAGTCAATATTTAGAATTAGCTGAGCAGAGATTGTCCTCACAATGGGTATTGTATTGCCATTTTTTAAAAACATTACTGGAGGTGGAACGCACTCGTGCAGATATCTTTCTAGCCCTCAGCCATGGGTTTTTACGACAGGGGGAGATTAAAAGCTCCTTAGAAATGGTCTTTGCAGCTTTGCATACGGGCTCTGAAATAGATAAAGGAATGAGTTTGTTAAAAGAGATTATTCTGCAAAAAGGAAGGAAAGAGGACCTTCTGTATTTTGATCATTTTGTAGCTAAGAGATGGACACTCGAACGGATTGAAAAACATATTCTAGTTGAAAATAGTTCGTTGAAATCGGATTTAAAATTAGAGGTATTGAAAGAGGATAGCTTTGAAGATAAAAGCACAGGTCATAGCACCGGGTCGGTACTTTTAAAATCACTTAATGAAGAGACCTCATCGGTTTTAAAACAGTTGATTCGAGAACTAGAAACGGAACTAGGCGAGATGCCCATTGGAATCGAACCTCTTTCTGGCTTAGTTGCCGAATTTAAACTCAAAGCAACTCACGTTATCAATGGCGACTCTCAGGCCTGTTTAGACATCGCCATTGCCTTCAAAGAGATGGGGCTTCTGAACGAAGCAAAAGAGTTTTTAAACAAGGTGACTTCAGAACAGGAAAAATATGTGGCCGCTCAAATTCTTAAGGGTGAGATTGAATTTGACTCAGGCTCTTTTTTGTCTGCGCTAGATATTTTCCTTCAAATTTTAAGACTCGATAAGATGGAAGAAAATGAAATGAAGGAGGCCTTGTATTATGCCGTTCGTATCTATTTTCAATTACAAAATTTTGAAAAAGCAAACCAGTTCGCTAAAAAGCTGGGTGCGATCGATTCTAATTATAGAAATTTTAAAAAAATAGGCGTGGTACTCAACCAAAAACTAGAAAAGAGATGATAGTCTCAGTGCCTATTTTGTAGGCTTGAGGTGAAGTTTTTAAAAAAGGGGTCCCAACTTTTCAATGAAAAGATTTTTATTTAAATGTTTTATCGTTGGAGGAGTGTTTTATTTCGTGCTCCATCTAGTATTGGCAACGAGCTATGTGCAGAATCGGGTGTTACAGGAGGTGAAAACCGTTGTGAATCCGCTCGGAATTGAACTTAATATTGAGAGTATTGAATTTGCACTTTTTTCGCCGCGTATCTATTTGAATCGAGTCCAATTGCGGACGAATCTACTTGCCATGATTCAAATACCCAAACCTCTTTCCATTGAAAGGATTAAGATCTCTATAAACCCGTTTCCTCTTTTTTATGGGCAACTCACTTTAAGTGAAGTGGCCCTATTTCAGCCTAAAATTGTTATTGAGGAGGCCGATGTTATTTATAAAAAGGGGATGAAGCTTATTGCGGGAAAGGAAAAATGGAAGGTTAAAGGCTCTCGGTTAAATATTGAGGTTCAAAAAATAGGTGTGGTTGACGCCTATGTATTAGTCACTACAGTAGATCCAAAATTAGGAATAGATTCCGGTCGATTCACCCTGTTTGTCGAGCAGAGTGCAAAGGAACAATATTCTATTACCTCAAATTTTTCTAATTTGACCTTGGACCGGGGCCCCCTACACACGGTGATTCGCGCTGCTGAGCTTGATTGTGATATTACGCCTCGAAGTCTTAGAGCCAACAGGATTCGAATCGATAGTGATTTTCTCACCATGGATGTGAAGGGGGCAACCTCACTTCCAATAGACCTGAATCGGGGGCCCGAATCCTTTAGGGCTGTATATGAACTCCGCGCCTCTTTAAAATTATTAAATCTTATTGAGGAATTAAAAAGCAGGGTTCCCAATAATATTTCTGGCTTTGTGAGTACATCAGGAGCTCTTGAGAAAAATAAGGCTAGTTATCTAGGCTCTGGAAAATTGAGTACGGAAAATCTATTTTGGAATGGCTATAAACTGGGAAACGGAGAGCTTAATTTTGTTGCAGATGGAAAAAAGGCCAGCCTTTCTAAACTCAAATTTGAGGTGGGAGCCGGTTTTATTAATTCTGATAAAATCGGTATCGACTTTAAAGATCGCTCCCCTTTTATCGGCGAAATAAATCTAGTGAATGTGGAAATACACGATCTGCTTGCACAGCTTAAACTCACTAAAAATCCGCTGTATGTGGCATTGAATGGAAAGGTTAAGGCTGAGGGTTTTCTGGCGCGCCCCTTTTCGATACAAGGAGAGGTGGACTCTGACCTGGATCACCTGGTCACTATCGCTCATGTCAGCGAACCTATAACGCCCGGTAATACTGTGATTAGCGTGGAGCACGGCAATCTTTCTAGCTCTTTTTCTATCAAGGGAGATGAGGGCAACTTTAAAACTCAGGTCAAGATTCTTGATGGGGTTATGATCGCCTACAGTCAGTGGCGAAAGGGAGACCCCTTTAAAATTGATCTTGATGGAAAAGGGCTTTCACTTTTTAAGCTAGGAAAAATTCAGGACCTATCGATGGGCGGGTTGGCCGATCTCAAAGGGAAAATAACCCTGGATCACAAAGGGGAACCCGTTATTGCAGGGTCTCTTGAACTAAAAAATGCTGAAATTGGAAGTGTGGTTTTAGGGCCTGTCAAAGGAACGTTGTTTTATCAGGGTGATCTCCTGGCCTTTGAATCTTTGGAACTTCCCTCTTTAGACACTATCAAGAGTTCAGGCTTTATCGATTTTAAACCGAAGGACACTCGATATAAATTTCAGATCTCAACTAAAAGAGGATCTGTCGATCAGGTTTTTCAGTTTTTTAAAAAAAGTAAATTGGGATTCTCCCCGCCCAAGGGTGGAGAGGTATCTGCAAATGTAGTTTTAGAAGGGGGGCATGACAATAAAGGAATTCAGGTGACGGCCTCGGGATCTGTGCGAGGGATCGATTGGTTTCAGGAAAAATGGCTGGGGGGTACCTTTTCTATGATCTATCGAGACGACTATGTTGAGATTTCTCGTGGGACATTAACTAAACCCAGAGGAGCGGTAGGCTTTAAGGGGTTCTTTAAAGGGGAAGGGTCACATTTAACCCTTCAGAGTTATGGATTAAAACTGGAGGATATCGATCACATTCAGGGGTCTCCCATTGCGGGTGAAATTGTAGGCCAGATTAATTTGGATGGGGATCTAGAAAGTCCTACAGGTAAGGGACAACTAAAATTAATAAAAACTGCATTTAGAGGGCAGGTGTTGGGGGATTCCAGTATCTCAATTCAGGAAACCCCTGAAAGAACCGAGTTCAGCGGAAACCTATTTGGAAATTCACTACAGGGAAGAGTTAGCTCTATCAAAAAAGGTCCCCACTCGAAATCGGAGGTCCTACTGACATTAAATAAATGTAATATTACTCCATTGCTCTCGATGTGGGCCGGAAAGGAGCTCGCCTCTTTTGGAAATATTAGAGCTACTGGAGAGGTGGAACTTAATGGGAATCTAAATCGATGGGAGTCGATCAACGGATCGGGATCCTTTTCCGATATTCTTCTAGATCTTAAAACTGCACCTGTTAGAAATCAGAAACCTATCTCTTTTAGTTTTAATAATGGAGCTGTGAAGATCTCTCCATTCGAGCTCGCAGGGCAGGATAGTTTAATATCAGGTTTTCTAGAATTTAAAGAGGGGGAAACTATTAAGGGCTCGCTGGATGGTAAGCTCGACCTGATCTACCTACAGCCCTTTATTCCCGGATTAGAATATGGAACTGGAAGGGTTTCGGCAGGATTGCGAGTTTCAGGAGGGCTTCCTAATTATGATCTGTTGGGAAGTGTATCATTGGAAGAGGGT
>JABMMY010000222.1 GCA_013205415.1 Deltaproteobacteria bacterium | reverse complement strand
GCCCCTAATACGCTAGTGTAGGTTTCTTTAAAAAGGGCATTTCCGGCTAAAAAAGCAAGCGATTTTAAGTCGATAGACTTTGAAACATCCTTATAAATATCTACTACAGTCGTTTTTCGTCTTCGATTTTCTTTGAGGTAAATGAGCCGGTTGCCATTCAAAATTTGAACCGTTTTTTGTGAGGGAACCTCCCACCGAATCTTTCCTGGTTTTAGTACAAAAATAGTTCCGATAGTTTCATCTTTGGTGTGCAGTTTTTTAGAGTAGACCACCTGTTTGAATTCGGCTTTATAGTTTTGAGTTTGATTCCAATGGGTTTGAAGTGAATCTATGACGGCCGTTATTGGGGTAGTTGCAAAAACATTGATGGAGGTAAAAAAACATATTAGAAATCCATAGATCTTGTTTTTCATATTAGGAGTTATAGCAGAGTGAGCCTAGGAGGACAAAAATTACGTCAAAGAGCTAGGGATTAACCGTTTTAAGGGTGACTAAGAGATCTGCCTAGTGCTTTTTGGAACAAAAAAGGTTGGCCACCATAGAGTGGTCTGCGCTATCAGGAATCACTAGAGAAACCTCTAAATCTTCAATGAGAACGCTCGAGTGAGTTTTGGTCCAAATATTATTAGCGTGGCGAGTGTCGAATAAATAAAGAGATAAATAGTGAGGCCCATAAACCCTGGCGCGCACCACGCCCAAATCGACGGTCATAGCCTCTTTACTTGAGGTGCCGGCCAGATACTCAAAGGTAGTTTCTTTATCGGTTCCAAGCTCATTACAGTGAGTTTTTAATGTGCAAGAATAAAGGCTTGGTGCTGCTTGTGAGCTAGAAATAGCTAGAACCAGAAGAGAGAAAAAAATCTTTAAAGCCATCATCTGAGCACCTATATAAAACGGGTTGATTGCCGGGTCTTATATAGGAAGTTACCCACAGAAGCAAATCGTAGAGGGGCACCGAGATTGGAAATGGCCTTCTCTAGATTTGCCCCACGAGAACGGTTCGGCGCTTGGAGGCGCCAGTTGAAGGGCCGACAATGCCCTCTTTTTCTAATTGCTCAATTAGGGTGGCCGCTCTGTTGTAACCAATTCTTAAGTGGCGTTGAACCAAGGAGATGCTAGCCTCGCCCTTTTCGGTAACCAGTCTCACCGCTTCGTCAAAAAGCCGAGCCTCCTCTGCAGTTCCCTCTCCACTGTAAGAGCCTCCATTTTCAACCTGCTCCGCATTTTCTAGCGATTGCAAAACTCGCTCATCATACTCTGGTCCACCCTGAGCCTTTAAATGTTCCACCACTCTCTCGATGTCGCTATCGGAAATAAAGGCCCCTTGCATCCTCTTTAAACTCGTAAAACCGGCCGAATGAAAAAGCATATCACCACTTCCCAAAAGGCGGTCGGCACCTGTGCGATCTAAAATAGTTTTGGAATCCACCGAGGAGGCGACTCGAAATGAAATGCGGCTCGGAAAATTTGCTTTGATGGTTCCTGTAACCACATCGGTAGAGGGTCGTTGAGTGGCAATGACTAAATGAATTCCACTCGCCCGAGCCTTTTGAGCCAGCCTTGCAATAGAGAGCTCAACGTCTTTGGGAACCACCGCCATTAAATCGGCATACTCGTCGATAACAATCACAATATAAGGTAAAAAGGGCTGCTCTTCGGTGGGCCCGCCGTGAACCTCGGTAAGTTTTTCATTGTAAGAATCTACATGCCGCACTCCCGATTGGTGCATTAAAGAATAGCGACGTTCCATCTCCTCTACAGCCCATCTCAGTGCAAGCGCCGCTTTTTTCGAATCTACTACTACAGGTAATAAGAGATGAGGAATCCCTTCATAAAGAGAGAGCTCGACCATTTTAGGGTCAACTAAGATAAGTTTCAATTGCTGAGGAGAGAATCGATAAAGAAGACTAAAAATAAGTGTATTAATGAAAACCGATTTTCCGGTTCCTGTAGATCCGGCCACAAGTAAGTGTGGCATTGCAGCTAGGTCTGCCGTGACCGGCTCTCCCGAAGCTAGACGACCCAAGGCCACGGGAATTCTAATTTCACTTTTAAAGAAGGGGGTCTCCTGCACGAGGTCTTTAAAGAAAACGGTTTCTCGATGGGGACTTGGGATCTCAATTCCCACCACCGGTTTTCCTGGAATAGGAGCGACAATACGAACGCTTAAAACACTAAGGGCTAAGGTTAAATCATCCGACAGATTTGAAATCTCTTTAATTTTTACGCCACTGGCCGGCTTGAATTCATAAACGGTAATAACGGGCCCGGGTGAAATATGAACGACCTCTCCGTCGACACCGAAGTCCTTTAATTTCTCAACCAGAATTTTGGCTTTTTCTAAGTACCAATTTTTATCGACCGTTTTTGTTTTTGAATCTGCCTTTCCCGATAGGGTCGAAAGCTGAGGCAGTTGAAAATTCATATTAATTTTCTTTGGGGCCCTTCCCATTTGAGAGATCGTTTTCTCTTTTCCTAATTCGGGATTTAATACCTTGATCATCTCTGCATCCTCTGCGGAGCGCTCCGTAGAAATGGGCGGACAGTTTTCAATACTTAAAAGCTGATTGGGATTGGGTAACGGCAAAGGCAATTGATAAGCAGGTTTAGTAATTTCAAGATGGAGCAGTTCTGGTCGTGCGATCGAGGTTTCGGTTTCGGAAAGAGCTTGAGCAGATTCAATTGCGATAGGAGGCAATTTTTTTTGTTTCAATCTATTTCTGAGGCTTAATAGTTGAGTGGATAATGTTTCTTTCCACGCCTTGAAATATAGCAGGCGCTTTTCTCTGAGTTTGAATACCACAAGCTTAAGGCCCTGAGAGATTGCCGATACAAAATTCCATTTAAATAACCACATCGCTAATGAAACGGTGGCGAATAGACTAATAAGAAAGGCGCCTAGTGTTCCTGAGGCCCAACTTAAAAATTGATGGATAACTTGGCCACTCATTCCTCCTGAATTGGGAAGATTCCAAGGGGTCCATCGGTGAGGCACGAGACTCTGAAGAAGCGCACTCACAGCCACCAAAAAAAGTGTGGGTGCTAAAAAGTAATTTGTAGATTGTGAGTCCGATTGAGTGCGTGGTTTCCGAGATGCAAAAATAACAAAAATAGCTGCGATCATAAACGCAGCCAAACCGAATAGTTGGTATAAGACATCTGAAACAATACTTCCGGATCTTCCCAACCAATTTTGAAAATGATTTTTAGAGTTCCATGTGGTCCAGGAGGGGTCACTGGGCGAGTAACTTAAAAGAGATAAAATTAAGGTTAAAGCAAAAGCAAAATAGATCAGTCTTTGAATCTCTCCTACCACCGGATTAGGTAGAGG
>JABMMY010000221.1 GCA_013205415.1 Deltaproteobacteria bacterium | reverse complement strand
CATGAAATCTTGATTCATAAAAACGGAGTGATTTAGTTGGTCGCTATTCTCTAGGTTTGTTCTATTCATCGCTAATTCGCCTTTATAATCTCGATTGATACCGACCGTAGTTTTGAAAATTTGATTCCATTGATAGCTAGTCGTTAAGGTAAGAATATTACCAAGCGATGGAGAATATATTACCTTATCAAAGGTTCGAGAAAATCCTTGAGTTAATACTAAGGCCATTCCCATTTTCAATGCGTATAAACCATACCAAAGATCTAATCCCACCTTCGCTTCACTAAATCCAGTTCCAAAGACATCAATTAAGGTCTTAAGATCTTGGGTATCGCGAACACTCCTCGCGATAGCCGGCTTAAATCCAAAGATAAGCTGAAGCTGAGGAAGAAAAATAGGCTCTGCTATCGAGGGTAATACAAAAGTATATCTCGTTGAAAAAGAGGGATCCCCCATCGCCATACGGCTACTACTTTCAATGTGATTCACAATCAGTGGCAGAGTAAAGGTAGTAAATATTCGTTCGGAAAAGCTTACCCCCCCAGAAATAGTTAGCTGATCTTTAGATGTCACGCCACCCTCGGTGACCTGAATACCCTCAGAAGAGATATTCTTAAAGTTAAATGTCTTCGATTGTCCTACGTAAACTTTCCATTTTTCATTGGGATATAAAATTAAAGGATCATCTCCACCGCCCCCGCAGCTTGCGCAGGATAGTGCAAGAGAACTAAACAGCGCTAATAAAAGACATAGAAGGTTAAGGAACATCTACCGAAACCTCTGCAGAATCTGAGATGCCTGCAGTTTTGGCCGTTAGCGTGATCACCCAAGAGCCGCCCATCACGAAAAATACATTTGTTACTATGAATTCGTTTGGGCTGTGGCCTGTTGTTATTACCTGATCCTCGACGGAGGTTCCATGGCCGTGACTAGGCATGAAAGGAATAAAAGTAATATCTTTAATATCATTTAAGGGAAGACCCTTCTTGTCATAAAAGAGAATCTTAACCGATGAAAAACTTTGAGCAGTAGGCCCCGATTCCCAGATAAACTGCACCTTAAATTGTGCCTGCTTAGACTGAATCGTTTTTTCAAAGAGAACGGGCGGTTTATTATCGGCACAACTGGTAAGTAATAAAAGTGTGGCTAGGATAAAAAATAACTTCATTGAATTTCAACCTCTACTTTAGCTTTGTCGCCCTCTTCAAAGAGCATAGCGATCTCCCATTTTCCAAGCATGACAAAACTTAATTTTTTAATCACAGCGCAATCGGATTTTTCCTGATTCACTGAGGTCGGCGCACTACCATGACCGTGTGCTGGCATCCATAATTTTGCCTCAATGAGTTTTGAATTAGGAATAGAACAAACAGTAGCCTCCCTAGTTTTTTGGGTAACAGGATTGGCAGGTAAACGCACTGTGATTCGATTTCCTAATTCAGTTTTGGTTTCTATAACTGTGTCAAAATCGGTATTTTCACAACTACAGTCAGCAAGGGCAAAGAAGGGGGTCAATAAAAAAAGCCACAACAGTATTTTATTTGTAGTCATGAACACTCCTGAAGTTAAAAGATCTAATCTCTGTGTTTGTTAATTTTATAATCTTCTTTAATAGCCAAAGTCATTTTTATTTTAGGATGATAAAGAGCTGCTTCTTAACATTGGGAAGCCAGGTAAGTGTTGAGGATCCGCCGATAATTCCACCTAATAGCCAAAATAGGGAATAGGTAAATTCTATCTCTCCACCCATTAGCATCAGTAGGCCATAAGACAGTGAGGCTAGAACTGTAATATTTCTTATTCTTGCCTTCTGAGCCACACGGATCTCTTCAGGACTTAAAAGAAATGCCGCTACACCCATACTGGTTCCCAAAAATAGAGAGCCGCAGAGTAGGGCACAGCCAATATCACCGAAGTGCATAAAGTACCCCATGAGGCCCATACCATTAGAGTAGAGACTAAATCCCAATTGAGGACAAAAAACTAGTGTGAGAGCACCTGCAAATAAATGAACTACTGTGAGCTTTAAAAAAACTCTTGAAATAGTGGGATGGAGTTCTTTTTTTATGAAAGAAAAAAGTTGTGTTTTTGTTTCTTGGGACGGAGCCTGCGCCTTACCATTTAGAAACTCAATAAAATCTGCCAGACCCTTTTTATTAGGAAAAATAGGTTTCATTTTAAGCCTTCTTTTAAATTACGAATTAGCCGACTTATTCTTTTTCTGATTGTTTGTGAAGGTATTCCAAGGTTTTCTGAAATCTGATTAAAAGAAAGTCCTTCTTGAAAACGCTGGTTTAAAATTAGTTTTTGGTTTTCAGGAAGTTGCTCTATCGCTTTCCTAGCGCGATCTATTAGAGAATCCTCCTCCTCTTTATTCAAGGAACTGGGTTCATTAAAAATGATGTCACCATTAAAAAAGAGAGGGAGATGTTTTTTCTTTCTAAAATGGTCGATTAAAATATTTCTTGTAATCGTAAATACCCAAGCGACTAATGGAAATTGCCGATTATACCTTGCTCGGTTGTTATGAATTCTTAAAAAAACCTGTTGTGTGAGATCTGCCGACTCTTCAATATTAGAGGTTTTTGAAAGTAAAAAACCATTGATTTTCGGGGCATATCTCTCATAAATCTCTGTGAAGGCTTCGTACTCTCCATTTTGATAAAGAAGCATAAGATCTTCATCACTTTCATTTTTTATTTCTGGAGTCACCAAAAGTTACCTTCTCTATAATCGGTGTCGCTCTTTGCCCAATAATTTTAATTTCTCTACAAGAACTAGTTGCGAATGAAACTAGCACCTTGAAGAAAATAAATGAAATAGTTTGTTTGGGCCCCAATTTCCAAAGCGGAGCTTTGGAAATTGGGTTTAGTAGTTGATTATTCAGCTATAGGAAGATCTTTTCTACTCGGTTTTGTCCTCGCCATTTGTTTTATTGTGACATTTTACACAATCTGTTTTTGCATCCTTACCCTTTGCACACTCGCAATGGGTGCATTCGCAATCTGCAGATTTTTCATTGTTAGCTTTACAGTTAGCTGCACATTCCTCAGTGCAATCGCACTTGTGGTCAGGTGTATGGTCAGCAAATATAGGCACACTAAGACCAAGGCCTAAGAACGTAATTAGAGTAAATAATGTTTTCATTTTTTTGGAATCTCCTATGGGTTTACTGTTAATACGGGACACTATCTAAAATGTGACATAAATAAATAGGACCCGATCCCTTTTAATGGGAAAAATACGTAGGTAATAGTAGTTAAGACATTGATTCTATACATGAAAAGTAATATTGTGAAAGGGTACCAAGAACTATTATTAGAGTTGATAAGATAAAATTTGCCAGGCTCAACTGAATAAAGAAAACTACACACAAAAATAGCACTCTCCAGGAGCCCAATGCACTGCACACAAGTTATATTCGCATCACTCGCCATAATTCTCAGTTTGAGTTCGTTAAGTTCTGCAAAGGAGATAAATTTTCAATCGGCACCGGGAGGAATTCCTTCGATAGTATCGGCAACTACCTCTAGAAATATTGATTCAGCGACCGGGCCCAAGATCGATACCAATGGTCGATTTCAAATTACAGGTGCCGATGGAGAGTCAATCTTTCGAGTGGGTGGGCGACTTCATCTTGATAGTGCCATTTATAAAAATGATACCCAAACGACCATGACCGACGGCTTCGATGCGCGGCGAGCCCGACTCGAATTTCAGGGCACAATGTACAAAAACTTCGATTGGAAATTCGATTATGAGTTTGGGCTAACCTCTGACATTAAGGCCGGTTTCAGAGATATTTTTGTTCGCTACCGAATCCCTAAGACGACCAGTTCGATTACCTTTGGGCAATTCAAAGAATTTTTTGGGCTCGAACATATGAATAGCTCGAATGATCTTCCCTTTGTGGAACGATCGCTTCCCTCCCGCCCTTTTCTTGATATTGCGGAGGCCTCCGACGGGCGACGATTAGGGCTGGGTTGGAATGGCAATGATCGAAGTCTCTTCACCTGGGCTCTTGGCGCCTTTGCTAGAAATACTTCCGGTGATAGCACCGATCGATTAACCGATCCTTTTTCTTTACAGTCTCGAATCACAATTTCCCCTATCCACCAAGAGACCGAAGCGATGCATTTAGGATTGAATGCCAATTGGATAGATCTCAAAAATGATTCGAGAGCTAAGCTCTCTTCACGTCCGGAAGCGCGCATTGGAACCCAATCTTTAATCGGGTTCAATAGCATACCTGGAGTACGGAACTACGCGAGATACGCTCTAGAGCTTGGCCTAATTGAGGGCCCGATTTGGTTTCAAGGGGAATATTTATTGGCTAGGTTTCACCGGAAAGGGGCGGCTGCCCCCACCTTCAGTGGCTGGCATGTTGATTTAGGTTGGGTTGTTACAGGAGAGTCGAGAGTCTACGATTTTGAGAGGGGCACCTTTAAAAACCCAAAATTAGAACACTTTGTTGATCACGGGGGTATTGGAGCCTTCGAACTGGTCGCCCGGTTAAGCAACCTTGACTATACCGATGAGGATATTCAAGGCGGAGTCGAGCACAATTTTTCATCGGGCCTTAATTGGTATGCGAATAGTAACTACCGGATGATGTTCACCTGGACGAAAGTTCTGAGTGTTAAGGGGGGCACTTTTAATGGCCAAACTCCAGATGAATTTCTTTTTAGAACTCAGTTTGCGTTTTAATCAAACCTAATTTTAAAACGATCGATAACACCGGTTCGGTTAAGCTGAGGTAGTTACCTACACCAAACCGTGAAACTTATCACTTGAGGTCAGGGCAGTATTCTTGCCGAATCTTCTCAGTAAACACGCACTCTTTTCCCTCGCACCCTTTATCTGTTTTTATCCGATTGAAAATTCCGATACGCTCCATTTGGCCTCTTTGGTTTTTTTTCTCCTTGTCGATATACGAGGCGGAAATGCAAGCATGGGAAGTTCCCCGCACTAAGTTCTTCAGTGTCTTGACAAAATCTATGCAGTCCCGAATTGCCCATGGTCTAGCCGCGATGAATTGATAGGCGATTTGATGGTCGTGCGCTTCAACTTGGACTCGTCCAACATGGCCATCTTCATTCGAGAAGTGTTGATCTTCGCAAATAGCCAAGATGTTTTTACTCTCAAAACATATCCAATATTCGTACGGGGTAAAAGCACCCGGCACGAATGGTTCTGGTTTGATGTGGCAGGCATTGAGCGCTAAGTCCTTTACCGTTAAGACTCCATAGTCATCACTCAATAATCCATGCGGGTATTTTGATTTTAGTTTCGCAAGATGCTCTGAGGTTACCCCACCATATGCGATGATTGGAATCCAGAATGACAAAAAAAGAGGTAAAGTTCCTATCAGGATTTTCCGCATTTTTTAAGTTCCTCATAGTAGTCGTTAAATATCTTTTTTTTCATCTTCTCAGCTTGCCTCTTTGTTTTGGCACTACAGTTTTCTACCGGTCAGAGCACTACTTGCTAAAGACCAAAATTCCAACTCGATCGATATGCGAACGAAGAGAGGGATCCTCTACCTCTGCAAAAATCACAATATCTAATTTCCAGGGCAAAAAGAGAGTGTCATACTTGATCAATACCTCATCACGGTTCCCCAGGTCCACCTCGGTACCCTTGAAAGCCAAATCAATGTCAGAGCCTTCTCGATAGTTCCCCTTGGCTCGCGAGCCAAATAACCAAACTTCGGTACCTTCAGGCAAAGACTCAAATAATTTCAATATTTTTTGAGAATACTCTGGTGCAATGCCGAAAATTTCTTGATGAATCATTTGCTTTGAAAGGCAGTTTCAAATTTTTGAAGAGCTACCAAAAACGGCCCCTTTACACTTTTTTTGATCGATTCAAAAATGTTCTGATTATATAAATGGATGGTTTCGTTCCGAGCCTTCAACATCTCTAACCAGACGGGCCCCTCAGTAATAGACCTCTTTCATGACCTAAAGCATTAAGATTTTGCAAGAGGCTTGGCCAGAGCGAGGAACGGGAGGAAAAAGCACGGAGGCGATGCT
>JABMMY010000220.1 GCA_013205415.1 Deltaproteobacteria bacterium | reverse complement strand
GAAGCAGAGGAACTGTTAAGAGCCAATCTACATATCGATAAGCATCATTGAAGGGCTCACCTGTGGGCACATACATTCCATCTTTCAGCGAGTAAGCGGCTGCCCAACTTCCCATGATACGCCAGTAATGGTAACCAGCAATAAGTACGACTAGTGAAGATACGATTAATGCTAATCGATATTTCGGTCCGACAATTTTTCGTCCCATTACGAAAAATGCAAAAGACCCCAACATTGAAGCAACGGCAAACGACAGCATATTATATACAGTCGAGAACTGTTGCATGCTAAGCGTAGTTGCACTCATAGATACTCTCCCCGTGGTGTAAAATGTTAATAGATGACTTCTGGGTAATATTATCCACTAAAGTCGCCAAAAAACCTAATTTTGTTATCAAATATTGGGTGTTTACGGGTTTTTAGAATCTTACTTTTATTTTGAGCTTCTCAGAATTTTGATAAAAAACAGAAACCCTTCTTACTTTAAGCTTTTTAAAAGTAAGTGGCACCGTTGTTTAAACTCGTTCGTGGATTTCGAATTCTTTAAGGCTTTATTGATCTCAGTCTTTAAGTTTTGGGCCTGCTTCGGGGTCAATGGCTCTATTTTTAGCATATTCAAGCAGTCTCCAAGATCCGATTCCGAAAGACGTGCGCTCTTCAATTGAAGAAATAAAAATGAGTTTGGGCGAGAAAGCGAGAAGTGCTTGGTTTTTAGAATGGGGACTAAGTTGTCTTCCCATCGGGGAATTCTATTTAGAAAAAATGCCCCTGCCTGATTAATCGCCTCAGGTGCTAAACCTATTTTTTCAGCGATGGTCATAAGTTTTAACGTATCGGCTTGGGTCGCAGTTTTTGGGCCGGCCAAATCAATGTCCACTGTAAACCGCTCGTTGACTCCCATAAGAACCATCACCGTTCCTCCCATAACGACCCAGTCCCCTTTGAGTTCTTTTGCAGCTAGCTCAAGGAACTTCTTGCTAATTTTTGTATTGATGACTGTCATAAAAATTTCTGCAAACCTTTTAAAGCAATTCGTCTTAACTTTTGAAGACCGGTTTGATTGAGAAGTTCTTTAGCTAAAGTAGAACTGGAAAACTCTGCATAGACCGAAGGGTAGTGTGTCTGCAATGCCAACAGGGTAGCCCCCAATGCTTTGGATTTTCTATCCTTGTCTCCTGGGTTGAGAGAGGAATTACATTCGTTAATTGCCAATCGCATTTCGCCGATAAAACATTCTTTGCTGCAGTTTTCGTAAGTTGTGACCTCCTGAGCGTTGTCGATATTATGCAGAGGAACTCCGCACAGGCTCAAAAAATTCCAGTTAGTCCGTCTGGCTACAAACTGAGTTTCCATTCCCAAAGCCTGCAATAGCCTTTGAACCGTTTCCAATTCTGGGTTAGCTCTACCAGCCTCTATATTTTGAATCGTGGGCAGACTCACCCCAGCAATAAAACTCAGCTTTGCCTGGGTTAGTCCAAAAAGCTCCCTCTGTTTACGAATCACTTGAGAAAACATACTATATTATACCTATTAAAGTATGTTAAATAAAGATGGAATAAGGTAAGGTATTAATAATGTTGAATAATTTTTTAAAAGGCACTGAGTGGGAAATGCTCCTAGATTTCATTTCCCCTGTTTTTTTCGAAGTGGTTCCCACTTTGGGAATGGCAAGTGTCTTTGGAACCATAGTTAAAGATTACGCGAACAAAGAAAATTTTTCCAAAATTAAAGCGGAAACAGAAGCTCTTATCAAAGAGTCTGGATTTAAATTCACTGAGAGTTCACATTTTAACCCCTTGAGTATTGAAGATGGGTCGGAGGAAAAGAAGATTGAATTCGGCGAGAGAATTCTTTCTCTTTATTTTTCTCAGTTTCTAAAATGTTCCGAAGCCATTCTTGATGTGCGTCTATCAAGCTTTGGTTCAAATAACGATTGGTCCCCGAAGCCGATCTACTATCGATGGGATAGGGAGTTCTTGGCTGGTATCAGATCTTTATATTTAGGGTTCTACTCAGAGGATTCTAAACTGATGAAAACGGGGTTAGAAAAACTGAATTTAGCCCATGCCGAGGATATTTTTAAAAATCATTTTGGCGAAGGAGACCAAGATTCGGTGCTTTTTACTCTCTCCCATTTCAAGAAATCACTTCACGCCTTGTTTGTTTCCTGCAAGAAGCACAAAGCTAAAATCCCACCCGATTTTTTCACTTTTGGGTTCTATTTGCTTTGTCTTTATGAAAACTTGGAAAAATTGAACGTGAAACTAAATGTGAAAAAAGTTTTTAATCGCGTGGCTTTTTCGCCAACTTCCCAAGTCTAATTTCGCAAAGTGTGGCCTTACCGGTAAGTCCATTTCGTATGTCTCTGATTGAGAGACCCGTATATTCGCTGTAGTAATCGATGGCTTTTAAGATCTCGTTTATCTCTTGAGGATCCCGATTTTGTCTTAAAAAATATTCTCGGTGAGTTTTTAAAAACGCGCTGATAGCTTCCCATTCCCCATCTTCGTTAGGTCCCCTGCCGAACCGAAAGGTTTGGGATGGGCTCAGCTGAGAAAAAACGGGAAGACGTGGGCGAGACCCCCAAAATTTGATAAGGATCCCCAAATGCCAAACTACTCAACAGCACACCAATAGGTACGGCTTTACTTTTGGCGGTGTGGAAAAACGACCGACACCTTTTTCTGTCCAGAGATCCATCCTTCGGTTGAGATAATGGGTGTTTCCCAAAAACCAGGAAACGGGGTCATGAGACTGTTATTATTTTGCAGTAGAATCCCACCCAAAACAAGGACCGCGGCATCACAAAGGTCGGGGTCGGATTGTATCTTGGCAAAAGTATCAAAACTAAACTGGTTCTTAAAATGGAGGGTTTTAAGTTTTTTAATTAGAGCATCTCCGTTGCGATTTGGAATCTCCAAATAATTCCGCCAGAAAAGCGTTGGATAACCTTCGAAAAGCCACGGATTCTCTGGATTATAACAACTCTTAGAATTGAACGGCCAAATATTGAGCCAAGGGGCCCGACCCTCACTGACTAGATCTCGCCATATTCGAAAAGTGCCAGTTTGAATATTTTTCTGAAATGGACGGGTTGTAAATATTGAATTTGATCCCGATATCTCCTCGCAGTATCGCTTAGAGAAAGAGTTAGGATCTTTCAGAAATTGTTTAAAAAAGGATTCCGAAACCTTTAATCCAAAGTTAGCCCCTTCATGGCTGTGGTCGTGGGCTTTTTGGAAGAGCTTCCAAAGCTTACTTGAAGGATTCGAAGCTTTCAAAGAAGGCCAATGATCTTTGGGCATCCCTAAAACACAATCGGCCATAATGGCTAGTCTTGAGTTGGGCCGGTCGATTTCAAATTGATTTAGCAGTTTTTGAATAGCGGCAGGGGTAACCCCATCAATAGTTAAAGACCGCCCCCTTGGATTTTGGGTATTTATTTCCCAACCCTTTTCGGTTTTGTTTGCTAAGCAGACTTTGAGAGGTTTTGCCCGTTTCCCTTTGGCGCAGGCTGCACCTGTTTGATCGATTCCTAAAAAGTATGAGAACTGGAGCATAGAGATAAATAATTATTTGGCGTAGTGTTCTTTGACATACTCGATGATGTCATCGCTTTCGTACATTTTCACCGAGCGTTCAGGATCCGAAAGAAAAGGCAGTACCTTCACGCAAAATGCACCTTCAGAGTGATACAGCTCAATCATAAACTACCTTTCTTATTGTCTAGTCTGTTCGATAACCTTTTTAATATCGGAATTCCATTCCGATTTAAACCTATTCATTAGCAAAGAGGCAGGGTTATTTTTAGTTTTTAAGTTTTCTTTGAGAGGATCCAAAAGATAACTACGCGTCGTCGTTGAACACATCCTTGGTCTTTATCTCGCCTGATATTCTTATCAAGTTCGCAAATGACAATGATTTAAAACTATTTTAATGTTTTGCGAACTACGGATTAAAATATATATGTCTAGTGATAGTTCTTTAGTAGTTTTAGCTGGGGCAACGGGTGATCTTGGAAATCGTATTGCCATAGAACTATTGAAGCTAAACGCCCGCGTTGTCGCAATCGTACGCAGCGGAATTTCATCAGAAAAAAGAGGCCGATTAGAATCTCAGGGCTGCACGGTTCATGAGGTCGACTTTAACGATGCGAAAGCATTAAGTGAGGCCTGTACTGGCGGTAGTGTGGTTATTTCAGCCCTCGCGGGGTTGAGAGACGTTATGGTTGATACGCAAACTCAACTTCTAAACGCAGCCGTCTCTGCTGGTGTGCCGCGATTTATCCCTTCAGATTTTGCACTTGATTTTACGAAGCTTCCCGTAGATTGGAATCGTAATCTGAGTTTCAGAAATGAGTTTCGTGAACGCGCCGATAATTCTAAAATCAAGATGACTTCCATTTTAAACGGTGGATTTATGAACATGCTGACTGGCCAAGCTCCCTTTGTGTTATTTAAAATAAATAGAGTTTTATGCTGGGGAGACCCAAACCAACTAACAGATTGGACCACAATTGAGGATACGGCTAAGTTCACAGCTCTCGCGGCGCTTGATTCAGAAACTCCGCGATTTTTAAAAATTGCCGGTGACCAAATAAGCGCAAACATGCTTGCAGAGATCATGTCTCAATTGAGTGGCAAGCCGTTTAAAGTCTTTCGCCCTGGAAGCTTGGGCTTATTTAAATTTATTATAGGACTTACTAAGTTGCTAAGCAAAGAGACGACCGAACTATATCCACCTTGGCAGGGCATGCAGTACATGCACAATATGTATAGTGGTATTGCAAAGTTTGATAAGGTAGACAATGACCGCTACAAAATAAAGTGGACTACAGTAAAAGATTTATTAGAAAAATTTCTTAAAGACAGCAATTCACAAAAATAGTATGTAATGATAATAAATGAAATGCAGTGAAACAAAAGGAAACCCCGTTAAGTCCTTGATGACTGGTACGGTGTCCAACCCGACACATAGGTACAAATTCTTCTTGCCCGTGTTAAATCGCTTTCCTCTAAAGCTGTCGGCCGGAGTTCGGGTACGAGTCCTATTCCGGGATTGCTTAACTTTGATTAAAGACCTCTAGTATCAAGGTTATTCCATTTAACATTGATTACTCCACTTCTGGCGAAATCCAATTTGTAAAACCGTATAATGCTGTCGAAAAGTGACAGTATTACACCCGTTTAACAAGTTAAATTTGATATAATTGATTAATACTGTCATAGTATGACAGTATCTTACTAGATTTTAATATATGAGCACCCTAGCACTAAAACTTAGAGAGGAACTTCCGACAGACGTATTTACGGATACTGAGGTGGTGAACTTGTTAGAGGGCTCGCCTAACCGGCGATACGGGCTCGTCAAACGAGCGATTGCTGATGGTGACCTAATCCAACTTCGTAGGGGGGTCTATTGCCTAGGGAAAACCTTTCAACGGGAACCCCTAGATCAGTTTGAACTCGCTCAAAAAATCTACGTTCCTTCTTATGTCAGTTTGGAATCAGCTCTTTCTCATCATGGCTGGATTCCCGAAGCTGTTTACACAGTCACTAGTGTCAGTCTGAAAAGGTCCGCATCCTTCAAAACCCCACTGGGGAATTTCAGTTACACGAAGATTCCTAAATTCAATTTCATTGGAGTGGAAAGGGTGGTTGCTGGAAGAACAGTGCATTTGATCGCGAGCCCAACGAAGGCGCTCGCAGACTACATTGTCACCCACAAGACGGACCTTGAGCCCAATGAACTAATGGAGTTCTTGCGGATCGAGGAAGAGTCCTGGAAACAGATCTCTTACAAGCTCCTTGCCGAAATTGCGGAGAGTTACCGAAGCACACGCCTAAGAGCTTTCCTTCGGGCCTTCAGAAAGAGCAGCGAGCCATGAGCGTAAAAATAATTCAGGACAAGTTGGATAGTTACCAATGCCAATCCACACAGGAGGAGGACTACGCCTTGAAGGAGATTACCCAAGAACTTGTATTGAACTCGCTCTACAACTCGGGATTCTTCAAGAAGGCTGCATTTCAAGGAGGGACCGCGCTCCGAATTCTTCACGGTCTGATGCGATTTTCTGAGGATTTGGATTTCGCCCTTGTTGAACCTGACAAGAAGTTCGATCTGAACTCCTATCTTTCCTCGATGAATACCGAATTGAGGGCCTTCGGATATGACGTAAAGATAGAGGGGCGCTCTTCCGCAAATGCTGTCCAGAATACTTTCCTAAAGGACGACTCTTTAGGAAGGTTGCTAAAAGTCCAATACCCAAAGTCCGATGGTCCGAAGCGGGCGCTGAAGATCAAACTTGAAGTGGATACAAACCCTCCTGCCGGAGCCAAGACAGAGACGAAGTTTCTAAATTTTCCAATTAACTTCTCTGTCACTGCTCACGACGTCCCAAGTCTCTTTGCTGGGAAAAGCCACGCGCTACTTTGTCGCGACTATATCAAGGGGCGGGATTGGTTTGATTTCATCTGGTACGTGGGCCAAAAGGCCGTCCCCAACTTCGGGTTCTTGTCCAATGCTCTGGAGCAACTTGGGCCCTGGAAAGGCAAATTGATCAAAGCCAACATCGACTGGTACGGGAAAGAAATGTCCACTCGAATTAAGGAAGTGGATTGGGATAAAGCCAAAGCCGACGTCCAAAGATTTTTAAGACCGGTCGACGTAAAGACTTTGGAGCTATGGAACGAGAAATTCTTCCTGGATTGTCTCAAGCGAGTCGTTACGAACGCTAAGTAGAGCCGCCCACGGTAGCGTAAGATTTTTCGTGTCCAAGCAGATGCGTCATAAAGAGATCGCATCAGAAAAGGATACGCAGTATGAAGATAGGAATGGGAATCATCAAAGTAGAAATCAGTTTGCCAGAGGCGGCCAAAGCATTAGAAGAGTTTCGTAGGGAACCTAAAATAACGTTTGAACTTATTACAAATGAAATAAAAGCGGCAGTATCAAATTTATTTGATCAGCTTTTACAAACTGAGATGAGTATTTTTCTTGGGCATCCAGATCAAAAAAATAATAACCGTAATGGTTATTATGAACGAGATTTTGCGTTAAAGGGTGTTGGGTGAATCAGAGTAAAGATGCCCATTGATCGCAAGAGAAAATTTGCAAGCAATGTTATCAAACCCCATTAGCAAATTGATCCAAGACTTAAAGAGGATTTAGCCGTACTTCATTTAGCAGGAATTTCGACTCGGTTAATGGCAATGTTATCTCGCAGGATTTTGGGAGTTCAAGTATCTGCGGATACAGTTTCAAAATCTTTAAGTGTTATAGAACATAAAGCAACTCAGTGGTTAACAAGACCACTTAATGAACAAAAGTATTGGGCTTTATTTATAGATGGGACAAACTTTAGAATTCAAAGAAGAGGTAGCACAGAGAAAGAACCCTCACTTGTTGTTGTGGGGATAGACGCCCGTAATCGCATGTCCATACTGGCTGTTGAGCCAGGGACAAAAGATAATGTGGATACTTGGAGGGGAGTATTTTCTGAACTTATTAAAAGAGGTCTTGATGTTTCAAGTGTCAGAATTGTTGTAATGGATGGCCTTCCTGGTTTGGAGAATTTATTTTCAGAAATATTTCCAAAATCGGTAACAGCAAGATGTTGGGTTCATGCATTGAGAAATGCTCTTGCAAAAGCACCCGCGAGACTTAGAGATGCTTTTAAATTATTAGCCCAAGAGGTCATGTATGCTTCAAGTGAAAATCAGGCGCGTGTTGCGTTTGAGAAATTAAAAATAACAATGAGACAGGATGCACAACGTTCTGTTTATTGTTTAGAGAAAGATTTAGATTCACTTTTAGTTCATTACCGATTTGATAAAAAGTTTTGGAGAACTTTAAGAACAACAAATCCTATTGAACGAGTAAATAAAGAACTTAAAAGGCGAGTGAAATCCATGGAAACACTTGGAGAAAGAACTCTTGAAACATTAATTGCATTCACCGCTATGAGATTAGAATTTAATTGGCAGAACAAAGCTGTTGATAAAATAAATGTCGAAAACTTATTGAATGGTAGAAAAGAGTTTCAAACTAACCAAGTCGAGTCGGTAGTTGACTCGCTGGTTCATTAACCCGGACACGAAATTTCTTGCACTACCACGCCAGCCAGTCGACTCTCTTTCGTACCCTGGTGCGTTTGTTGTTCGAGCGAATGGAGGTGGGGGGAATCGAACCCCCGTCCGCAAGCGATCGACCGTAGCCACTACATGTCTGTCCGGCAGATTAATTTTCGCTCTAAAACTTCCCTGCTGGCACGGCTGTCTTAGAACTAGTCTCAGTATTTTTTAGGCTTCTAACGCTGAGGCGCCAATAGACTCCGATCCCACTAAATGGCGTGTCTTCAAGAATCATGGGAGAACTCCTGAGACACGGACTGAACCTAATTAATTAGGCAGCCATTGCGTAATTGTTTCCAATTACTATTTTGACGCCTTTTTTACGAGTCGGCATCAAACTCGACACGCGACTACTAGCTTCAGCACCCACGTCGAAACCATGTCACCCCCTGAGAATTAAAACCTACCCTCTTTACTCCTCCTAGGCAAGAAGCTCTGACCTATTGGCTAGCTATCTTCCTACCCAAAAATCTCCTGTGCCCGATGTGCCAGCCCCTGCACCACAGAATGAAACACTCGATGCTCCTGCAACTTTGCTTTTCCAAATCTCAACTCCATCGCCTCTCGTAAACAGGCCACTCTAGCCGTTCCCCCTGTACAACATACAATATCAATCTCATTACACCTCAAACCAGATCGCTTCACCGTTTCATCTAGCGCCCTTAAAATAAGATCGACCGAAGGCTGAATATATTTTTCAAATTCTAATCGTTGCACAGTTTCATTTAAATTAATTCCTGGATAATCAAATAGGATCCGTCCCTCGCCACTCTCCGATAACTCTCGCTTGGCATGTTCAATTTTTTCAAACAAAGGAAATCCCAATTGATCTTCAACTAAGGTAAAAAGTCGTTGCATCTTTTCCTTGTCTTCAGCCTTTTTCGCCCACCTCTCAATGTTTTTTAAAAAATCCATCACATCGCGCTTCATCAACATAGAAACATCTGCCGGTGAACAAATTTTTTCAACCAAATGGGAGGGCATCGTAAGCCAATTCGAACTCATCGGAATTTGAAATTTAATATCGGATCCAAAATACCGACTCACTCTCGCTCTCATCACAGCACCATCTAAGGCATCACCCGCCCTGGCAACCCCTCCTATCCCCAATACATCCGACGGATCATAGGGACCCGGCTTCATTTTCATTACCGTAAAATCTGAGGTGCCTCCGCCAAAATCGGCGACTAAAACTATTTTTTCACTTTGAAGAGTTGATCTAAATTCACAGGCGGCAGCAATAGGCTCTGGTACAAATTCAATCTCTTTAAAACCTGCTTTTCTTGCTGCAATTTCTAATCGGCTCTGGGCATACCTGTCATCGCCGTCATCCTCCGCAAACCTTGCAGGCCGCCCTAGTACTAGCCGATCGATATCTTCACCAAAATGCTGATTCCCTTTTTTTCTTAGCTCACTAAGAAATAGTCCGATGAGATCCTCTAAATTCATCGGACGATCCTCTATCCATGTTCCGATAAAACTTCTAAAGGGTAGGTGTTTTTTAATCGATCGAATGAGCCTGCCTTCACCAGGATTATCGTTATAATTTTTTAAAGCGTTAGAACCAAACAAAACTTTTTTCTGATTTGGAAAATATAAAAGACTACGCATTACTGTCGGATCATAGCTGCCGGGATCAATAGGTAACGCATTAAATATCTGCTCAGTACTAGCAGCAGCAAGAAGAGAATTACTTGTTCCAAAATCGATAGCGTAAGAAAGGGCCATTCGAATATTTTAACCTAAATAGTTTTTTAGATCTCCGATTTAAAAGCGGGTGGAGCCGTAAACCGACGACTGCCCAAAGAGTCTTTCCATTCAAGCCTTGACGCATGTAACGCTAAATGGCGAGTCGTAAATCCGGCCCTGTTTCTACCTCGATACATCTTGTCACCTAAAATAGGGGATTTTTCTTGAGCCAGCTGGGCCCTTATCTGATGGGTTCGACCCGTGTGTAGTTGAATCTCAAGTTCCCAAAACTTTTTCTCCCCCTCCTGTTTCCAGAACTCAACTTTAGAGATTTCTAAAGAACACTCCAACCATCCCTCTTGAAAGGTCCCACTCATTTTTTTAGGAAAGGTCTCCCCAGGAGCCATGTAATGAAGAAGTAATCCAGGTGTCAGCTCCTTTTCTACTAAAGCGGCATAGGTTTTAGAAACTTTTCGGTCACTTAAAAGACGATTGAATTCACTTTGGAAATGTTTGGTTTTTGCTAAAACCATAAGGCCACTTACCGTCGTATCTAGCCGATGAGTCACCCACAGATCTTTGTCTAACTTTTTTCTCAATTGAAAAAGAATATTTTCAATTAAATTATCATCGGTCGAATGAACCGGAATCCCATGAGGCTTATTGATCACTAAAAACTCCTCATCCTCGTGACAAATAATGTCATTCCAAACGATGTCGCCCACGGGATATCTTTTAGGTTTTAAAAAGGCTTGAAGGTGGTCTCCCTTAACCAAAGGCCGATCGGCCACCACCCTTATTTTGTTACAATACAGCGCTCCTAAAGCAAAAAGAGTTTGCGAAGCTAGCGGATCGACTCGAAAATGCTTTAGTAAACACTCGGAAATACTACTACTATTCTGAGCTATAAAATGGACCTCTCCAATACGACGGTGCTTCATAAGTTTTACCTTTTAGAATTAATTTAGATTTCTAGCAACAAGTTAATGTATCAAACCACAAGAGCAGGAAAAATTATTTTAGACCCCAAAATAGGAACATCGGGTATCCTGGGGCCATTGCGAATAGGGTACGCCGGGCATTATAATGATCCCAGATTGTTATTTACTAAAAAGATCTAAAGGAAAATATAAATGAAGAAAATTGCGGTGATTCTTTGTGGAAGTGGTTTTAAAGATGGTAGCGAAATCAGAGAGTCTGTCGCCGTTCTTTTGGCGCTAAGTCGACACGGAGCTTCGGTGCAATGTTTTGCTCCCGACAAACCCCAGGCCGATGTCATTAATGCTCTCACAGAGGAACCCATGGTTGGAGAAACTAGAAATATGCTTGTTGAGGCAGGACGAATTGCTAGAGGGGCCATTTCACCTCTTAGTCAACTGCAGGTGTCACAGTTTGATGCGGTTATTATTCCAGGCGGATTTGGAGTTGCAAAAAACCTGTGTACCTTTGCCACAGAAGGTAGCAAGGGAAAGGTACTGCCTGAACTCAAAACTATTTTAGAAAAATTTTACTCAGAAAAAAAACCGATTGGGGCTGTGTGTATTGCCCCTGCAGTATTAGCACTTGCCTTCACCGAAAAACAACTCGAGCTAACGGTGGGCCCTAAATCTGAGGCCTCCGATGAAATTGAAAAATTAGGACACAAGCATAGGGTCACTCACCCCAGCCAATGCTACGTAGATACTAAAAACAGAATAGTCTCTACGGCAGCTTATATGTGTGAAGCCCCTTTGCATGAACTTTTCGAAGGGATTGAAAGGTTAACTGAGCAGGTTTTAGCCCTAATTCCCTAAGGGCCATCCCCGTATGGGTTGAGAAATAGATTTACCAGTAAGGGCCCAAGTCATAGGCCTTTTTTTTTCTTCCCGTGCACCTGTTTATGAATCTCTCGCGCCAGGTCGCCGAAGATTTTCTCAGCGAACCGCATTTTCTTAATATTTTCTGTTTTGTTTCTAAGAATCATTTTAGGGAACTGGTCTATAGTTTTTTGCAGGTCTTTTTGTAAGGATGTTTTTTGTTTCTTTTTCATTTCTATTTCTTTGATTTTAGAAAGGACTTTTCAAAGGCTATTTTATCTTCTTCCGATAGACATTCAAACGCTAGAAAAGACTGTACCTGTTGTGGCTTTTTACCAGAGTTATCAAATATGAACCAGTCTGTGCAGAGTGGGCGGTAAGCCCTCCAAAAATTCTCAAAGGTTCGCGGGTAGCGTCTCAATACGGTGGCCTTTGGAATGGAATGGCCACCTTCCTTTACGCGTTGCCGAATTCGCTGTAGATTTAGAGTGGGTTTGTTCAGATAGACGAAATAAATTTTGATGCTGTATCCTTGTTTAATGGCACGGTTGAGAATTGGCCACCACGTTTTTCCAGATAGAGTGGATTCAAAAGCGAAGCTTTCATCGTTTTTGAGCGCATCCTCGATGGCCTTAAGCATTACTCTGCCAGCATGAAATGCTGCTTGCGCTTCATTTCCACCAGAGAGGCCCGCTGCTATCGTGTCGGCATTGATAAACCGGCTCGCGCCATTGCGGAATTTGAAGTAGATGCGTGCGAAGGTGGTTTTGCCGCTTCCATTGGGTCCGGCTACAATTTCGATGAGTTTTTTGTGGTGGGTTCGCATTTGGTAATCGAAATATACTTACGGCAGTGCATCCACTTGTCAATTTCGCTATTTTTAGCTTAGCTATAAGCTCGCGGTACCCATGGCGCCGCTGGCCCTAAGATGAGATCCCAAGAATTAAAGTTTAAGGCGTTTAAAAATAGATTCTGGAATCGATTTTATGATGCCCATAATAATGGCCCAAAAACAGGGCAGATAAACCACATCTCTTTTCTTAGCTATCCCCTTTAAAATTCCATTGGCTACTGAATCGGGGCTCGCAAACATAACATTCTTTTTTAAATGTGCCGTCATCGGCGTAGAAACAAATCCGGGTTTAATAGTAAGCACGTGAATGCCCATTGGAAAAAGACGATTTCTTAATCCCTGAAGAAAGATCTCAAGGCCCCCTTTTGCGGCACCATAATAATAGTTACTCTGTCTTCCTCGATCTCCTGCGACCGATCCTATCACCGCAATCGTTCCCTTTTTTTCTATTTCAAAATAATGGGCGGAGGCCTCTGCTAAAAGAGCGGCACTGATAAAATTCACATTAATAAGATCAAAGGCGTTGTCACTATTCTGCTCTAGTTGTTTTTGGTCACCCAATACACCATGAGCAATCAAAACCACATCGATCCCTTTCATAAACTTTGCGGCACTCTCTACCCACTCGGAGTATTGTTCACGAAAAGTAAGATCTGCGGCAATCTCGCCTACCTTTTTAGCACCTCTCACCACTAGATCCTGCGCAATAATTTTTAAGGTGTCCTGATGACGACCCACCAAAAAAAGTTCACCGCCTTCATGAGCTACCTTTTTTGCGACCGATTGTGCAATCGCTGAGGTAGCTCCAAAAATAAGTAGTTTCATGTGACTCGCCTCCAGAAGCTCGAAGAGAATTTAGGATCCTTATACTTTTCAAATGCCGGTCGTTCAGGAAAATAGTGTTTAAAACTTTCTTTAGACATTCGCGCATCCTTGGCAGGATAAACCCGTCCTCCGCATTTAACTACCTTCTCATCAAGGATCTCTAAAATTCGTAATGTTTTCTGTCCTTCATTAGGAACATCTAAGGTGAGGGTCACACCGGGTTTAGGAAAAGAAAGAATGCCTGGTGAGATACTATTGCCAAAGGTTTTAATCACAGTAAGAAAGGAACCCAAGCCCGACTTTGCGAAGGTTTCGATAATATCAAAAATAGGGCTTTTAGATCCCTCATAGGGCACCACACACTGGTACTGAAAAAATCCCCTCTTCCCGTACAGACGATTCCAATGATTAATTCCATCTAATGGAAAAAAGAAAGGACGATAATGAACAATCTCCGATTTTTTGCTCGGATGGGTATGATAATAAAGGGTGTTAAATGCCTTCATCGATAGTCTATTCAAAAGAAACTCTGGCGCATGAAAGGGAAAGGTTTTTATCCTCTCCTGTTTCACCTTTAATTCTGCCGCCTCTTTAACCAGTAAATGATTGCCTCTAAAAAAAACTCCACGACCTAAATCATCTCCTTGAGATAGGCAATCCATCCAGCCGACCGTATATTCAAATTTATTATCGGAATCTTCAGAGTACTCAAAAAATTTTTTTAGATTGTGAAAGCGTAAGGTTTCACGAGAGATCCAAGGACAGACTATTTTTTTTAGTTTGATCTCAGCCCAGAGAATAATGCCTGTAAGCCCTAATCCTCCGATCGTAGCCTGTAACCAATCGGTATTTTCCTCCTGACTACAGACCCTTCGAGTCCCGTCAGATCGCAAAAGTTCTAGAGACTTCACATGACAACCGAAGGTACCCGCCACATGGTGATTTTTACCATGAATGTCATTGGCAATAGCTCCTCCGATCGTAACAAATTGGGTTCCAGGAACTACGGGCAGAAACCAGCCTCTGGGAACTATCTCCTCTAGAACCTCCTTTAAAGTCAGTCCAGCCTCTACCTTCAGCATTCCTGTCTCATTATTTAGTTCAATAAAATGATTTAATTTTTCTGTACCGAGAAGAATATTTTTATCGTTCAAACAAGAATCCCCATAGCTCCGTCCCCGACCAAATGGCAAATAGGAAAGGCTGGGATGCTTATCTTGAGAAGATTCTGAAAACTCCTGTCCCCGCCAGTGTAACGGGCTTACTAACGAGGTCGTCTTAGGATACATCCCCCAACTCTGTCTGCTTTCATCCCATAAGGGACTCACAGAGATCGGAGATTGGCCTAGGGGCTCTTTGTGCTTAGATTCCATATTGATTTTTTTAGAATTAATTGACCTGAATTTTAACTTTATTTAACCATTCTGAACACTTAAAATCGAGTTTTTAAAAAAGGGACTTTAAGCTTGAATTATCAACCTTAATTCATTAGTTTCACAATGCAATCAGTCAAAAAATGGTATTTAACTAGGAGGACCCGATGAGATCTTTCCAGCAACAAACAACCACACTGCTACTTGCATTCCTACTCCTGTCACCCATTTCCTTTGCAAAATCTACCGTAGAAAAAGGGAAAATTCCCGTCTGCCTAGATAAGCAGGGCCAGTCGCTTGGAATTAATGCGACTGAGGTCATTAAATGGAAGCAGACCTCTCCAAATCAATATACCAATCGTGGCCATTTAAAAGGGGAGATCAGCAAAGTATTTTTGAATAAAAATGGACACCGCCATTTTGAAATTACATTCAGTGACGCCTCTAACGAAGACACTATTGAAATTATTTATAATGAAGATTTTGGACAGCTTCCGGAACTTGAACTGGGCATGCCCATAGAGGCCTGTGGAGATTACATTACCTCTACTGCACCGTCGGGCCCCTATCCCAAGTCTCCTAACGGAGCGATTCTTCATTGGGTGCACAATAACCCTTCAGGTAAAGGCCATCCACCCGGTTTTCTTATGATACAAAATGTTTTATATGGCTATGACATGTCTAATGCAGATAGACACCACGCTGAATAACTATAGCCAGAGATTAAAAAACAATTCTATTAAAAAGGCTAACCATTTGAAATTACCGCCACTAGAACTTTTAGAGTCGGTTCATGAGTTTCCTTGTGTCTACTCGTTTAAAATTATTGCAACTAACGACGAGGCACTATTAAAAAATATTGTCTTAGCCATTCAAACCATTTTGAAATTAGAAAACACTCCGCAATATTCCACACGTATTTCAAAGAGTGGTAAGCATGCAAGCTTGACCTTAGACATCATGTTACAAAAGGCCCAAGAGGTTCATTTAGTTTATGAAGAGCTTTTGAAAATACCGGGTATTTTAATGCTCCTCTAAAAATAGACCCAGGTGGTACCCGAATTATTTTCATCCAGATGAAATCTTTTTACATAACTCTGTTGTTTTAAATAGGCATGAACCGCTTGAAGCAAGGCACCCGTCCCCACACCATGGATAATTTCTACTCGTCCACAATCGGCCATCATAGCCTTATCCAAAAAGGTTTCGATGTAGGCAAGCGCCTCAAGCACCCTCATTCCATGAAGATCTATTCTCTCTACCGCCTTTTCTTCTAAGACATCGGCTTGATAATTTTTTTTTCTAGCCAAGGAGGCCAGCTGTTTTTCTTTGCCCTTGGGCAATAGTGTAAGATCCTTTTCAGGGCGAACCAAGATCATAGCTCCACAGGCCACACGATAGTCTCCTGTTTTTAGCTGCTCAATAATGGTCCCTTCAATCTTCATAGAGACCACTCTCACTCGGGTATTGGGGGTAAATGGGTTCATCAGACCTCTTTCATGACCTAAAGCATAATATTTTGCAAGAGGCTTGACCAGCGCTTCGTCACAGTCGAAAAAAGTACTCGACGATGCCTTTAGCATCGCCTCCGTGCTTTTTCCTCCCGT
>JABMMY010000219.1 GCA_013205415.1 Deltaproteobacteria bacterium | reverse complement strand
GGCCATCACAGGCTATTGTCTAATCGAGTCACATGGGTATTTTACTCATGATTAGCTCCCATTTCAAAAGCATATATTGAGGGTGCATCATTTGTTAACAAATTCTTAGGAGATGAATCTTTTTTCACCAGTTATCCTTGCAGTCGTAATATAATTGCATCAGGTAGCATTCTATTTAATTACGATCCATCTTTGTACTACATCATTTTAAAGGAGAGAATCTCATGAAAGTTTCCTTTTTAGTTTTAATAGGGTTATTTATCATCTCCATTAACTCTTTTGCTGCTGACAGATATCAAACTATCTTGTCACGAATGGATACTCTTCATAATAAATATCCTGCTACGACAGAGATTTTCTCCATTGGGACTAACGATGATGGCGTCGAAATTAAGGCCATGAGAATTAGTACGTCGCCTACTCAAGTAGATCCTAAAAAAATTGGACACATTGTAGTCGCAACTCATCACGGAAATGAATTGGGTGCCGCAGAATTTACTATGAAGTTTATTGAGGATCTTTTGACTCGTTATGATAGCGATGAAATCTACAAAGGAAAACTCGGAGAAACCGAGTGGTCGATGATTCCTGTACTTAATATTTCAGGATATAACGCTGCTAATCGTTACGAACATGGCAGTGATCCTAATAGAGACTATCCAGGCCCTTGTATTAGTGGAAATGGGGGTTCACTAAAAAGTATCCGTACTTTAATGGATTTTATGAAGCAGCGTATTTATGTAGGAAGCTTAACTGTTCATGGGTATGTGGGCTCACTCACCTATCCTTGGGGAGTTTCCACTTCAAACACTCATTCTGAAGATCATAATGCCTTTGAAAAAATTACCGCCAAAGCAGCTCAGTTTAATGGTTATACCGTAGGAACCTCCACCGATATTGTTTACGCCTGTGATGGTGCCTATGAAGACTATGCCTATTGGAAATTTGGAATGTGGTCACTTCTTTTAGAATTAAAAAATGGTAACAGTGAAGACATTAGAACTACGAGTGCTGCCATTACCGCCTATTACGATCAACTAGATGCCTCACCTAGCACTCACCATGCACTCAACGGCCAGTGCACCCGTTCTCTAAAACCCGACCTTCACAATGAATAATTTAGAATAATGGAATGAATAACGCAGTAAAAGATAAAAGAGATGCAGATAGCACAGGAATGGTGAAGTTATCATCAATCGGAGCTGGGAAAAGTTCAGCGACGACACTGATGATTCCACCCACAAGAGCGAGTAAAATAGATTTTTCAAAAGAGAATCCAAAGTAACAACTACCTAAAGCTAAAGTGGCTAGCGAAGAACAGATCCAATTAGCTAAAGCACCCTCAACACTTTTCTTGCCAATAAGTTTATGCCGACCATAAAGACTCCCCACTACAGCCGCAATAGGATCTCCAATAGCTAAATAAAGAACACTCAATAGGACAATAGGTTTTGGAAAAAAGGCCACTGTCGTTAAAATTCCTACAACAAAAAAAGAGTTCCCAGAAAAACTACGCAATTCTTCTCGGCGCATAATTTTTCCAAACAACCTTAAAGCAACATCATTCATCTCTGGATTTTTTAACCGAAGAAAATCGAACACCACTAAGGGTCCGCCAATAAGAGTTAATAATAAAAGTGCGGTCGGTTTTTCAATTAAGAAGGCATAAAGTGAAAAGCAGATCATCCCCATCACAAAATGGTAAAATTTTCTTTCAATGTGAGGTAAAGAGCGATGCCGATTTAATACCTCTAACTTAACCGTTCTAACGGCCGCAGGAGGCTTCATCAAATAGGATGGTACGGCTAAAACACTAGTTAAATTTAATTTCATCTAAACTGCCCTCTATCTATATAGAGAGCAAAATCGATACCTAATCCTAACCTAATCTTAATAATAGTTTTAACTATTTAATATTACATAACAAATAAAGATACGGAATACATCACAGGTCGGCCCCGAGCCTATTTTTATGCGTAATTTCTTACGCGCTTTGGGTAAGTTACTTTACAAGAGACTCGAGTTCTTTTTTGTTCTTAATTTTCTTTTTTGATCTTAAATACTTAGAAAATCATCCCCAAAAAAATGACCTTTAGGTGGCTCAATCTTTGACTCGCTGCATTTTATTGTGTATAAAATCGGTCACAGGTTAAGCCAAAAAAATAAAAAACTTACATAGAATGAAAGCTACTAGTTGCGATAACTAGAAGTTTTTCTCTAAGGACACATGCTCTAAAACACAAGAATAGAAATATTTTTGTCAAAAAGGGCACTTACAGTAGGAGATAAAAGATGAATCACAAATCTAAGTTAGTCATGGTGGGAATATTTTTTACGATGTCCATGACCTTGGCACAAAACCTTCCTAAGGGAGTTCGTAATAGTGAAGGAGATCTTGTCGCCTCTCCAAATTCGCTGGCGCCTAGTGCCTCTTCAAGTCCAAATCTTTGTGCAGCAATCAGAGGTAATGGCGGCCATCTCATGGCTCACTTTGGAGCACTTGCCTCCATCGTTGAAAATTTTGGTATCGTGGATGGAGCTTCCGGTGGAAGTTCTGCTGCTATTTCTATTTTCTTTTATGAGAGCATGTTTGCAAATCCTCTACTTTGGAAGTGTGGCGATAGACAGTGTACTGAAAAAGAGGTTCAGCCTCGTCTTGCTTTAATGTTGAAATCGATCATGGGTGGAGTCGCTGCGACTATCGATTTAGCTGGCGGTCAAGAGATGATTCAAGGGCTCGGAAAAACCGATGCCAACACTAACAAAATGGGAAAACTGCTAGAGTATCTTAAAGATGGATTTGATAATCCTGGTCGAGGTCCTTTGCGTCGACGATTTATCGACCGTATTGCTACTCGAATCATGAATAAAAAATTATCTGAGTTTGAGGGAAGTGGTTTGGGGCGACTCATTAATGAAACCCACAAAGATTCTTTAAGATCTTACGGGCTACACCTACCCCCTTATCGTCGATGGGAAATTTTATTGGCCTCTCAGGGGCTTGATTTTAATACCGATGATAACTCTCTACTTTTTAGAGAAGGTTTATTAGATTTTCCTGCTCTAATTAATATCGTGGGACGAATTGGAGATTTTTACGCAAATCGTGGCCCTATCGATCCCCATTTTTGGAACACCATGTTCTCTAATGATTGCCTAGAGGCTGCAAAACAAAAAACATGGGAACAGATGATAAGTTCTCCAATGGGAGCCGCATGTGAGAGGGAATTTAATGAAGCTTTTATTAACTATACCCAAACCACTTTACATACCGGTTATGAAAGTTCTCGATTAGAAGATCCTGTAGGGTTCCATGTGAACTCCTTGATTTCAGGCTCTGTCATTATCGGTAAGGGGGTCACTAAATATAATGAAGCTCACCGCCAATATCGAAACTTAGTTGATAATGGCCCTAGCTCTGCAGATTTTGAAACCGACTACCCTGAATTTAGAGCAGCGATGGGAAACATTCCCTTCAAGCTAGATTTTCTTAATGAGCTTCGCTTTGGATATTGGGGTCGCACATCGGAGTTAAAACAGGTTGAAGCGGCCACGGCGCTTAGAAAAGATGACATGAAGTCCTCTTTGTTTATGAATCTTGGTACCCGTTCTTGGAAATATATCTTACTGAGATCTCCAGCAGAACCTGGGCTTTCGGCTTTAGTTCCTATGGGAAATAAAATGTACTCCACAGGTGGCTGGAGCGATCTACATCCCGTACCTGTTTTAAAAGATATGGGATGTAAAAAGGTAGTCTATATTTCAAGAACTAATTTGATAGATAGCGAGTACGGACAAGGAATTATTCGCCTATTTAATATTCCGAAGGAGGTTAATGACAAGCTGTACGACATCAATAATCCAGACAGTTCCTGTTCCCGTGCCCTAAAGGCTGCGGACGCAGTGATCTGTTCCAACTGGAATAGTTTCTCTGCAACTCAATTTAAAAACCATTTTGGAGACTCCTATAATGCTCCGGTGGCCACACAAGATCCGGAATTCAAATCCAAAAGTAAAACTCTTTTGGTAGATCCACTTCCTGGTTGTGTCGCGAATTAAAAATAAAACATAAAAAATAAAACCCGCCCCTCCTGTTTTAAAAAAAGAGGGGCGGGCCATTCATTTACAATTGAACTTTTTTAAGAAAATCTCTAGTTTCCATTTGGGCCAACCTCTTTACTAAGCCTATATAATTGCAAACAAAAAAGTCATTCCTTTGTAATAAATCTCATTCGGTGGTATATGCTTCGGCCATGGAAACACAAGACTGTTCTGTTTGTAGACGACCCAAAGGTACCCTTGCCTGTGGTATCTGTTTAGCCCCAAATTGTAAAAAATGTGTGGTCAAGCTTGAAAAGGACAGCTTTTATTTTCTTCCAAAAATCCCTCTTGATTTGTCCCATAAATTTTACTGCGATTCTTGTTATCAGGCCAAGGTGGTTCCTGAACTTGAAAACTATAATACGAACATGGCCAAGGCCAAAAATATTTCTGTTTATGTGAGAGGACAAGGGGAAGAGACCCGTTTTTTCAAACGCAAAGAAAAACCCATCACCATTACCGATTGTTCCGATAAAAATGAAACTCTTCTCAGAATGGCATTTCTAGCCGCCACTGAAAATTTCAATACTCTATTCGATGTCTCAATTACGTTGAAAAAAATAAGAGATGAAGGGTACCAAACCAAAACGTGGTCTGGCGTGGGCATTCCCACTACGATTACCAATCGATAGGCTTATAATCTTTTAAAAACTTTCCACACCAATGTTTTCCAGTCAGGATGCCGTCAAAAAATGGGTCACAGACTCTCGCTGCACCATCAACAATATCTAAGGGTGGCTGAAAATCATGTAGTTCCTGTTTCAATGTAGAAAGTGCAGCGGGATCTTCATCGGTCACCCATCCAGTATCTACCGCATTCATATAGATGCCCTTTTCCTGAAGGTCGCTTGCCGAAGTATGGGTGAGCATATTAAGAGCCGCTTTCGCCATATTGGTATGAGGATGGCGATCTGCCTTTCTGAATCGATAAAATTTTCCCTCCATCGCACTCACATTCACGATATGTTTCTTGCCTGTAAAATCTCGACTCATCAATGGAACAAGTTTACTACATAGGACAAAAGGGGCCACGGCATTGACAAGCTGGACCTCTAACATCTCGGGAGCTGCCACCTCTGTGAGCTTTAATCTCCAACTATTCATTTTTCTTAAATCTACCTGTTGCAGATCACTATCGAGAGACCCACTTGGAAAAACCTCCTCTACATTGATAGAGTTGTCATAACTATAAGGTATCTGAGAAAGTAGGGCCGAAGCTCGAAGCCCAATACCTGGCCCTTGCGAATGCCACGCCACTAGCGGCGCCGACTCTGAAGCTTCAGGTAAAACGGTACAAAGGGAGGCCAACTGTTTTTTACATGTTTCACTTGAATACAGAATTGTCTGAACTGCAGTAGGTAACTCAGACAAAGGTAATTTTTCATTTGCCATTAAGTGAGAGTAAAATCCAGGGGGTCTGCGAACCGTTTGTGCCGCATTATTAATAAGAATATCTAGTCGAGCCACCGTATTACACAGATAGCGTGAAAAGATTTCTACACTGGGAATGTGTCTTAAATCTAATCCATAAATTTCTAAACGATCGCCCCATTCAGAAAAATCGGCCTCCCTTGAAAACCTAAGTGCCGCATCTACAGGAAATCGAGTTGTCGCAATAACTCTTGCTCCAGCTCGAAGCATCATTAGACTGGCATGATAACCAATTTTTAATCGGGCACCTGTAATCACTGCCACTTGACCCACCAGTGAAGCCGATTGGAACCTTTTTTTATAATTAAAATCGGCACATTCTGCACACATCAAATCATAAAAAAAATGAAGTTTAGTAAACTCTGCTTTGCACACATAACAATTACGAGCAGACTTCAAAATACGATCTTCACTATTAAGATTCGGATTTTCATCTCCAGATGTTATCTGTTCTGGGGCTTGAAAAACACTAGCAATCCTTGCTTCTCGAATTCCTGTGGTAGCCCGCACTCGACGGTCTTCCATTTGGACCTTTTTTTTTCGCGCGATATATAAGGCCTTGTGCCGTTTTTGAATTTCCGTTTTATGAGGCCTGGAAAAACGTCCGGCCGCCTCCGATAAAGTAAGAAATTTAGCATATTCAATGGTAGCGACTAGAGAAGCATCCTCCGTAAGACGGCTCAGTAACTTAATACAACGTTCTATCTCTTCGGTAGTGATGGGGTCTTGAGTGTCCATTTTAGTAAAAGGGTTATCTATTGCTTCTTACGATAGAGTCAAGATCGGTAATAGACCTCTTTAATGGCGATTCAAAAAATATTATAGAATCGTGGACCCTAGCGGCTGAATATCGAACCTGGTTTATGCTTAATTCCGATTCTGAACTTCCAAATATTATTAATCACTTAAAGGTTGCATGGCGTGGAGAAATATCCTGTTCTCGCCATTCCCTGGAGTAAGTACGCTCCCCTCCAAATGAAGACAATTCGTTGAATGAGAGGTAGGCGTCTCTTATGAAAATTTATAATACTTTCCATGATGTACGGTATGCCGCACAGAAATCACTTGAAATGACTGTGCGTTATGCCGTACAATAGAAATACAGCGTTTCGGCTATTTAAGACCGAGAT
>JABMMY010000218.1 GCA_013205415.1 Deltaproteobacteria bacterium | reverse complement strand
ATGATATTATTTTAAATTACTTTCCAAAACCATACCACTTTTCTAATTGTTACCTTCCCTTTACTCCGATAGCTTAGATATAATTTACTTTTAACCTTTACAAAAATGACATTTTGTCCCAACTATGAAATCACCTTTTCACATGGCTTTAGAATCACTTCATTTTATTAAAACTCATTGGCTTAATGTACTGCTCCTTCAAAGCCCAATGGGACTATTAGTCCTTCTTCAAATATTCTTATCACCTAAATTAGAAAATCATGCCTGGATCGCCATTGGAATTTTACTCCCCCTATTTTCTATCGGTTCCAGTTTATCTACGGCGGCTACTTTTGTATTGATAGAACAAAAACCTAGCCAGGGATTAGCCTTTTTGCCCATCGTTTTTAAAGAGGTTTTCAAGCGACTGATTCCCTTAGTTCTGAGCTCGTTAACAGTTTCCATTTTTTTTGGATTAGGCTTTGCTGCTCTGATTATTCCGGGAATTTACTTTTTGGCCATCTATTTCTTTGTGCCCTTTATAGTGATGATTCAACCCAGACAACCTGTCGCTAACTATCTTTTTCAATCGAAACAACTCATTACTAGAAATCGAAAAACACTACTCACTATGATTGGAATAGTACTATTTACCTTTCTGATTGAAATTCCCATGAGCTTTGTATCCGATTCTTTATTAGGTAACGTGCCCTTTGCATTCTTTTTTGAAATGCTGATTACCATGGTTTCAGCAGGCCTAATCAATTGCTTTATCGTTTTTTATTTTATCAGCCTTAACTCGAAAGGAAATTCATGAAATCAATTTCAGAATTACTGGAAACAACATTAGCAAAAGCACCCTGTTGGGCAGAGGCCCGTTACCACCGAAGAAATTCTCAATCACTTTCTGTTCAAAAGGGTTTAGTCAAACAGGCCAAATCAAACCTTACCTCCGGTGTAGGAATCAGAGTATTTATTGATGGAGCGTGGGGATTTTCTTCCACCTCGGATTTAAACCTACAAGCATTAGAGAAAGCTTTAAAGCAAGCTATTGAGTGTGCCAAATCTCTAAGCCAATTAAAAAAATCGAATCTCAAAAACCTTCCGGAGACTAAGTTGGCCAGAGGGGAGTTTAAAATTCCAGGCTATGAAACTTTAAAAAAAATGCCATTAGAACAAAAACTTCATGCCGTTTTAAAAGCAGAGGAGCTTACGCGAAATAACTCTGCACTCATTCATAGTGCCACATGCGTTTACAACGAAATTTTCGAAGATAAAATTGTAGTCACTACCGATGGTGCCAATGCCTCGTCTCAATTAGCTAGAAACGAATTTAAAATTGGAGCCATTGCTTCTAAAGATGGAGAGATGGCAGAGAGCCATGAATCGGTAGGTAGGACTGGGAGTTGGGAGTGTTTATTTTCTCGAACCACTCTGAATGAGATGTCTGATAGTGCAGCTAAACTGGCAGTAGACCTTCTTTCTGCACCTAAAATCCCAGGGGGAAATACCGTTCTTATTTTATCCCCTGCTATGGTGGGACTGCTATCTCATGAGGCGATTGGTCACACAGTCGAAGCCGATTTTGTACTTTCAGGATCGGTCGCTCAAGGGAAACTAGGAACTTTAGTCGCAAGTCCACTTATCACATTGAGCGATAGTGGAATTGTAGCTGGGGTAGAACACAGCGGTGGGGAACTTTTAGTTGATGACGAAGGGGTGCTCACCACAAAAACGGTGATTATTAAGAATGGCATTCTGAATTCCTACCTTCACAACCGCGAATCTGCAGCTATTTACGGAGTGGAACCGACGGGGAATGGAAGAGCTTGGCTATACTCTGATGAACCGTTGATCAGAATGAGAAATACCTATATCGAACCGGGAACTCAAACCCTAGAGGAGATCATTAGCTCAACTAAAGAGGGTTATCTTGTCGACTGTCCGCTTGGTGGCCAGGCAGATGCGACCGGAGAATTTATGTTTGGTGCACAAAAGGTAACAAAAATTGAAAATGGAAAACTCACAAAAATGTTTCGAGGCGCCACCATTTCAGGGCAGGCCTTTGAGGTTCTATCGACTGTAGATGCTGTTTCTAGGGAGTTCTTATTAGATCTGGGATCGGGGTATTGTGGTAAAGGGCAACCGGCTAAAGTTGATGCTGGCGGTCCCTATATTCGTTGTAGAGCTACGATTGGAGGAGTTCAGGAATGAGCCCATTATTTAAAAATGAAAAAGAGAAACTTGAAACGGCTGCTAATAAATTGCTTTCATATGCCATTAATTCAGGGGCCGATACCGCTGAGGTTTGTGGGGGGTATGGAACAAAAACTAAGATCACGCTCGAAAAACAGGACTATCATTTAGCTTCATCAGATGACGGGTACTCTTTAGGTGTTCGCGTTCTTAAAGGTAATCGCCAAGGATTCGCCTCTTGTAATTCAACCGACGCTACAGAATTAAAGGAGATTGCTATTAAGGCTAATGAAATTGCTGGATTCTCTCCGGACAATCCTCATTATAATATTCAACGAGCCAATAATATTCCCATTGAGGCCCCTCATAATTTAGTGGATCCCGCTCTAACGGAAATTTCACTTCAAACCCAAAAAGAATGGACTCAACTACTCGTTGCAGAGGCTACTAAAGATAAAAGGTTTCGGTTGAATGAGGGCGGTGTTGAAATCGGAACTGGAATTTCATTAGTCATAAACTCTTTAGGAACCCATCAGATGGAAGTAGACACTGCCGCCAGTTGGAGTCTTATGGGAATGGGAGTTCAGGACAAATTAATTACGAGCTTTGATTATTTTTCACACCTATCGAGACATGCCTCAACCACTCCTGAGAGGATCATTCTTTCTACAAGAAAGTTTATTGAGGAGGTGCTTCGTAATTTGAATACAGGAAGATCAGAAAGTTATAAAGGGTTAGTTATTTTTTCGCCGAGAGCGGTGTTGGACATTTTAATCTCTAGTTTGTCTTATCATTTTAATGGTCGAGTTGTGGCTGAAACCACGGGTCGATGGGGACTTAAAAATCGTGACCAACAAATTTTAAACTCGCAACTAAGTCTAAAAGACAATCCGTGGTTACGTGATCGCTCTGGCTGTTCGACCTTTGATAGAGAGGGAACCCCGACTCGGCCCATGGATTTAATTGAAAAAGGGGTTTTAAAATCTTTTTGTTTAGATCACTATGCGGCACATGCTCTCAAACTTACTAGTACCGGGCATGCTGCAGGGGGGCCCTCAAGTCTTCCCGCTGTTTCTACTCATACTTTATGTCTGGCTCCTGGAGAGGAGAGCCAACACTCACTTTATCAAAGAGTGAGTGCTGCGCAGAAATCTTTTTTAGTAGTCCAACGCTATTCAGGCCAATCGGATCCTGTGACTGGAGATTTTTCCGGTGTGGCGAAAGGGGCGGAATGGTGGGTGAATGGAGAACGAAGATACTATGTTCAAGAAACTCTTATTTCAGGAAATATTTTTCAATCCCTGGGAGAGGATCTATTTGCCATCTCCAAAGAAACTGAAATTATTGACTGTGACGAAGAAAGCCCTACTCTTGTAATTAATAATATTTCTGTGACAGGGGGATAAAATAGACCTCTTTCATGACCTAAAGCATTAAGATTTTGCAAGAGGCTTGGCCAGAGCGAGGAACGGGAGGAAAAAGCACGGAGGCGATGCT
>JABMMY010000217.1 GCA_013205415.1 Deltaproteobacteria bacterium | reverse complement strand
TTTTTGTATTAGGGAATAGTTCTTTAAATATTTTAGAGTCAAAAATGAGTTCGTTAGGATCTTCAATGACTACAGAATGCAAACTTAGATGAGTGTTTGGAAATTTCTTAAAATAACTTTCAAAAAGAGACAGATATTCTTTTGAACTAGAGCACCAACTGGGTGCAATAATAAAGAAATTAAAATTAGTGAGCTCTTCAGGGTCTAAAAAAGATTTCAAAAACCTGAGTTGAGTGACATTAGCCTGTAGCTCGGGAGATTTTCCTTTGAGACTTTCTTGTAATAAAATTTTATCGGCAAGACTTAAATGGTCCATTGCATTTCGAGACACAGGTATTTTATGACTTATAAGATGTTGTGAGATTTTTATTTTTTTACCAAGTGGAACACTAGTAGTTAAAAACAGAGATTTATTTTTCCAGGTTTCTCTAATGGGTTCCCATACCTGTTCTACCTTCCGCATATTATCTGGAAGGACTATCTCTGATAAAGCGCCTAACTTATCGGGAACTACAGGAAACACATCGTCAATTTGTGCCCCTTCTTTAAAGTGAACATTGAAAGGAAGATAGTAAAAAGAATACATTTCACGTAGTTTATTAATGTTTTTCTGAGCTGGCTCTTCCGCTAGTATAATACCCGAGATGGATATCGAAAAACTAAGAGCTAAAAGTAAATTTGGTATCATTTTTTTCATATCTTCTTCTTGGATACTTTAAGAATACTGCAAAGGCTATGCCTCCGGTAAGGGCTTGAAACTAAACTAATAAGTCTTGATGTGGGCCTTTAAAATTGTAGTATCTTTAGACGACAGGGAAGAACTTATACAGGGCTACTCTCTTTTGTTATAAGGGGGGGAGTCGGATTTTAATAGTTTAAAGAGGCCGTGAGGCCGCGAGAAGAAAAAAGTGAGTTAAAGTGATTCCTCAGAGTATAGAGACAAAAATAGTGCGAATGGAAGAGGGGGGGCTCTTAAATAGGAGTGACCGCGTAGCTTTGGAAGAGCCATTAGAAATTCGCCTCGATTTTCTTGAGGGGAACGGCCGTCGACAAAAAAGTATTTCTATAACGATGCGCACGCCAGGAAATGATGAGGAGTTGGCTGCAGGATTTCTTTTTACCGAAGGTATTTTGAGATCTCCAGAGGATATCTTGGAGATCTCCGGTTGTGGACCCTCCACGGGGGCTCATCAGGGACAAAATATTGTGAAGGTAACGCTTGCTGATTCGGCAAAGGTGGAATGGCCTAAATTGGAAAGGCACTTTTATGCCACTTCAAGTTGTGGCGTTTGCGGAAAGGCTTCGCTAGAGGCTTTAGAGGTTAAAGGAGTGCAGCCTATTCCCCAACAGGGCTTTGAAATTTTTAGCCAAACGATTTCGACTCTTGCTGGAAAATTAAGATCTCATCAGTCTGTATTTGACCAAACTGGAGGCCTACACGCGGCAGGGATATTTACCTCTGATGGAGACCTAATCGCCCTTCGTGAGGATGTAGGTCGGCATAATGCTGTAGATAAATTACTGGGAGCTCAATTTCTTGATGGAAAGACTCCATTATCCAGTCACCTTCTTTTTTTAAGTGGTAGAGCTAGTTTTGAGTTGGTACAAAAGGCCTTGGTCGCAGGGATTCCTATGATTGCAGCCGTAGGAGCCCCTTCAAGTTTAGCTGTAGAGCTTGCCAAAAGATTTAATCTCAGTCTACTTGGCTTTGTAAGAGAGGGACGTTTTAATTGTTATCATGGAGAATGGCGTCTCAGAGGAGGAGAGGTTTGAAACTACGAATTAGAGGAAACTCATTACGACTAAGATTGCAGCAGCAGGAGGTACAACTTCTTGAAGAGAAGGGCATCGTAGTGGAGGAAACCTGTTTTGGAGAGCAGTCCTTTAGATACTCCCTAGTTTCCGATAACACCGGTAATTGCATTCGTGCTGAGCTTGAATCACAAAGTATTTGTATCTTTGTTCCTAGTGAAAAAATAAAATACTGGGCTAAGTCTGACGATATTAGTATTTTTGCAGATCAGCCGACCCCTAAAAAAATATTAAAAATTTTGATTGAAAAAGATTTTGCTTGCATTAAACCCCGCACTTCAGCTCAGTGGGAGGATGACTCTGATGCCTTTCCAAACCCCAACCCTTCGTGTGGGGGATAAAAATGGATAAGGGTAGAAAATCAGAATTTTTAAGTCCTGAAGTTCTTGAGGAAAATATTGCTATAGGAAAACCAGCAGAGTCTGCAGGAGGGCTTTCGGCAGTTACTGCAGCTCTGAAGATGTCGGTAGCACAAATGGGTGTAGGAAGAGCTGTCACCTCCCTTCTCGCCGTTAATCAAAAAAAAGGCTTTGATTGTCCAGGCTGTGCTTGGCCTGATCCAGACGATAGACGATCCTTAGTAGAATTTTGCGAGAATGGTGCTAAGGCGGTCGCAGAGGAGGCCACTCTTCGGCGAGTGACACCAGAGGTTTTTGCTTTGAGATCGGTTGAAGAGTTGTCTCGTGAAAGTGATTACTGGTTAAGTCAACAAGGGCGACTAACTCACCCGATGTATTTGCCAAGAGGGCAATCTCATTATCTTCCTATTTCATGGGAAGATGCTTTTTTGAAAATTGCAACGGAACTAAAGGCTTTAGAATCACCCAATGAAGCTGCTTTCTACACCTCAGGAAGAACGAGTAATGAAGCTGCATTTTTGTATCAACTTTTTGTGCGTTTATTCGGAACCAATAATCTTCCCGATTGTTCTAACATGTGTCATGAGTCGAGTGGCTTAGGGCTAACAAAGACTATTGGCTCTGGGAAGGGAACTGTTTCTCTGAAAGATTTCGATTACGCCGACTGTATCGTCGTCATAGGTCAAAATCCTGGTACCAATCACCCGCGAATGTTGACTACATTGCAGGCGGCTGCTCGACGCGGTTGTCGTATTATTAGTATTAATCCTTTGGCTGAGACCGGACTGAAAAAGTTTCGGCACCCTCAGGAACTATCTGGGATCTTTGGCAAGGGCACTCCCTTAGCAACCCATTTTTTACCCGTTAAAATAAATGGGGATGTCGCTCTTCTCAAAGGAATTCAGAAGGCGATTTTAGAAACCTCAGAAACATTGATCGATGTTAATTTTATTAAAAACGATACCGAGGGTTTCGAAGCTTATCGTACCGATTTATTATCTGAGAGCTGGAAAAGGATCGTTGAGGGGTCAGGTATTTCAGAGGAGCAGATTCGAGAGGTGGCGGAGGTCATTGCGAAGTCAAAAGCGATGATTTGTTGCTGGGCCATGGGATTAACACAGCATCAAAATGCAGTGGCCAACATTCAAGAAATTGTAAATTTACTTTTGCTAGGGGGTCATTTTGGTAGACCGGGCGCTGGGGCATGTCCTGTAAGAGGCCATAGTAATGTTCAGGGTGATCGGACTATGGGAATTTGGGAGCGACCCACGTCAGAATTTTTAAATAGTTTAGGAAAGGAATTTTTATTTACGCCCCCCGCAGCCCATGGCTATGACACGATCGAATCGATCGAAGCTATGCATCAGGGAAAGGTAAAGGTTTTTATCGGTCTAGGAGGGAATTTTCTTTCTGCAACTCCTGATACTGCCTATACCGCGAAGGCTTTAAATCGTTGCTCAATGACGGTACAGGTTTCCACTAAGCTAAACCGGTCCCATTTGATTACAGGCGAACATGCTTTGATTCTGCCCTGTTTGGGACGAACTGAAATCGATTTACAACAGAATAAACCTCAATTCGTAACTGTAGAAAATTCGATGGGCATTGTTCACTCATCGGAAGGGCATTTAACTCCTGCCTCTAAGGATTTAAAAAGTGAACCAGCTATTATTGCGGGGCTTGCCAAGGCCACATTAGGTGTGAATTGGGAAGGCTACATCGCGAACTATGATGAAATTAGAGAGCGAATCTCCAGAGTCATTCCAGGTTTTGAAAATTTTAATCACAAAGTTCGTAAACCAGGTGGATTTGTATTGCCTCATGCAGTTCGAGATCGAAAAGAATTTTTTACTCCGAGTAAGAGGGCGATATTCACCGTCCATTCGATTCCTCATCTAGAGGTGGCAGCTGGTCAATTTATCATGGCGACCATTCGCTCTCATGATCAATACAATACGACAATTTATGGAATGGAGGATCGTTATCGTGGCATTCATCAGGGGCGACGAGTCGTTCTGATGAATATTGAGGATATGAAGGAACAGAATTTATCGGAGGGAGAGCCTGTCGATCTCATTAGCCATTTCCGAGGAGTGAAACGAAGGGCCAAAAATTTTCGTATAGTGACTTATGAGATCCCTCGAGGCTGTGTGGCCTCCTATTTTCCAGAAACAAATGTGTTGATTCCAATTGATAGTTTCGCTGAAGGAAGTCAAACCCCCACCTCTAAATCGGTAATCATTTCTCTGGAAAAGGTGAACCTTGTTAGCTGATATTTATGGATTGATTCTAACGGGAGGCGAAAGTTCACGAATGGGCCGAGATAAGGCCTCTATTAGTTATGGTAAGTCGCCTCAATGGCAACGTGCTCATGAACTCCTCCTTCCCTTTTGCAAAAAGGTCTATTGGTCATGCACCGAGAAACAAAAAAATGACTGGGGTATTGGCCCACGGGGGTTAGTAGATAAACTTTTAGGCCACGGCCCTGCAGGTGGGTTACATAGAGCCTTTACCCTTCTTCCCGATGTGGCTTGGCTAGTAATGGGCTGTGATTATCCTCTATTAGAAACTGAAGATATTGGGTGTTTAGTGAGTTCACGCGAAGAGGGTTTTTCCGCCATTAGTTTTTTTAACGAGCATAAACAGGAAATTGAACCGATGATCACCTTATGGGAACCCGAAGCACAGCAACGGTTTCTTAAGGCCTTTTCGCTGGGAGAAGATAGCCCTCGGAGAATCCTTAAAACCACTAAAATTAAAACTCTGATTCCTAGGAGCCCTGAAATATTGACCAATCGTAATCAGGAATAAATAATTTTATAAAGAGTGAATGACTATAACGGTAATTTAATTTGAGTATGAAATGAAGCAAACTGAGTCATAAGGCGATTAACAGGAATGAGTAGGTTTTCAGCAAATTCAATATCATCCCAATGAGTCAATCGGAGATGATCGGCCACATTAATGAGATTTCTTTGGTTGGGATGAAGTAGAAATCCATCTGTGAAATTAGCCTTCGGAGCACAGGATTGGCATAATATTCCCCCAGAGCTCATATCGAATATTCCTTCAATATCCTCCTCCGATTCACATTTTGAACAGGTATCTACTTTGGGTTTAAAGCCTATCAAAGAGAGAAACTTTAATTTGAAAATACAATTTAATAGTTCAAGTTTTTCAGGTTTAGTTTCTTTTTCAATTAAAGCGAGTGATTGCCCTAGGAGACTATAAATAGAGGGCATGGGTGTCGCTGTATTAGCTAGTTTTTTTACCCACTGAGTGATTCTTCCCGCAATTAAAACCTTATCTAAATCTTCTCGCAATTTTGGAAAAGAATTCAAAACAGTAAGTTCATTTAGATAGGGTCGCTCTTTGGGATCACCTCTTAAAAAAATTTCATCATGACAAAAGAGATCTAATCCACCCACATAACGTCGTTTGCTTTTTCTGGCAGATTTAGCAAGAGTGGTAATCATTCCCCAGTCTTTAGTAAAAAATTGAATGTATCGATCGGCTTCGCCGAAATTTTCAACTGAAATTACGATGCCCTTTGAAGAGTAGTTCATAAACAGGGAGTGGGGGAACCGAGATTGCTAAAGGTTTCTTTTGAAGATGTGGGAGTGCCTTTACGTTTTGATTTCAAGTAACAAATAGCTCCTGAACAGTTAAAGAGAATGGTGTACACCTGCAAAAGAGTGCAAAGTGTCGCTCCTAATTCAGGATTGGGTGCTCCCATCCATTTGAAAAGAGTGAAAAATGCAACCTGTCCTGTGCCAAGTCCGCCAGGCAAAAGTGGAATTGCAGAGGCGGTAAGTGCAAGTGGAATGATGAAAAAGTATTGGGCATAAGTTAGGTTGATGTTCAATAAATTTCCTAAATAGATATTAAAAAGAATGGTTCCTAAAACAGAAAAAATGGATAATAAAATTGATGCCGCAAGCGTTGGAAATTGGTCCTTAAAGGTCATGATCGAGTCTGTAATCTCTCCAATTCGTCTTTTTTTGTGTAAAAGTGCTAGCCCTTTATTAACAATAGAAAAACGCCAAAATGAGGGCCAGAAGAAACAAAGACTAAAAAGTAAACAGCTTGAACTAAAAATCCAGACTACAGCTGCGGTGATTTGTAATTGTGAATTTCCTTTTAACCACTGAGTAAAAAATAAAAGAGTGACTGCCGAGTAGCATACGATAACTCCAAGCCCTAATACCCTATCTATCAAAACTGAAAAAACGGCTCTGGTTCTTTTTTCAGGCTCTCTCCCTGCAATATACCAAGCCTTAATTAAATCTCCCCCGACCGAACCCGGCATAAAAGTATTAAAAAAATTTCCAATGAGTGTAAGAGAAATAATAGAAGGAAATGACTGTGAGAGTTTTTGAATTCGAATAATTAAAAACCATCGTAGGCAACAACAAAGGATCGAAAAGCTTAAAAAAGAAAAGGCCACGAGTAGGTGAGTGGGATTATAAAGAATCAGTTTTAAGGAGGCAAAATCTACCATTTTTGAATTAAAAACATAAAACAGAAGGATAATGCCCAGCAAAGTTTTTGAAATAGTTTTGAGGTGAGGTGTTGCTTTTCCCATGCGTGAGACCCCTTGCGTTAATAAGCTGGTAACATTGACTTAAAGTTGAGACTTAGTTTAAAGTTATAAGTAGCTTCACTCAATTAAAAAGTCATGTATTAAGAGGAAATTTTTTCCCAATACAAAATAGAGGCGTCTATGAAATTGTGTGTTTTAGGAACCGGATATGTGGGTTTAGTTGCTGGCGCGTGTTTTTCCGATTCTGGCAACCATGTCGTGTGTGTTGATCTAGATAAAGAGAAGGTAAAAAAGATTCAAAGGGGTGAAATCCCCATTTTTGAGCCTGGATTAGATGAGTTGGTGATTAGAAATGTTAAAGCTAATCGCTTAGAGTTTACGACCGATGCGAGTTCGGCCATTGCAGGGGCTCAAATTGTATTTATTGCTGTAGGGACGCCCTCTGGGAAAGATGGCTCTTTAGATTTAAAGTTTGTATTTAAGGCCGTAGAAACGGTAAAGGAATTTGCAAAAAAAGATCTGTTATTGGTTTTGAAAAGTACCGTTCCCGTGGGAACTGCTGCTAAAGCCAGAGAAATTTTAAAGGGAGGTAAAGTAAATATTGAGGTGGTTTCCAATCCAGAATTTCTAAAAGAGGGAACCGCTATCAATGATTTTCTTCGCCCCGATAGGGTGGTTATTGGATGCCAAACTGAAAAGGCAAAACGGATCATGTCCGATCTCTATGCCCCTTATGTTCGATCGGGAAACCCACTTTATTTCATGGATAATAGTTCTGCTGAAATGGCAAAATATGCGGCGAATGCTTTTTTAGCGATGAAGATCTCCTTTATTAATGAATTGGCCGTTCTTTCGGAAAAGGTTGGAGCCGACATTCAGGATGTAAGAAAGGCTTTAGTCAGTGATAGTAGAATTGGAAATAAATTTTTATACGCAGGGTGTGGGTACGGAGGAAGTTGTTTTCCCAAAGATGTTCAGGGGCTCATTCATGTAGGAAATCAATTCGGAATGAATTTAGAAATGTTTCGAGCCGTTCATGATGTAAATGAGAAGCAAAAAAAGGTACTCTTTGAAAAAATTAACAAGCATTTCAAAGGGGATCTTAAAGATAAAACGGTCGCTATTTGGGGCCTCTCTTTTAAGCCTATGACAGATGACATGCGTGAAGCTCCTTCGGTTACATTAATTAATGCTTTGCTCGATTCCAAATGTAAGGTGAGGGCCTACGATCCTGTAGCGGCTCATGAAGCAAAAAAGTTATTCGAGAATCGGATTGAGATTTGTGAAAATGCTTATGAGGCTGTTCGTAACGCTGACGTTTTAGCCATTATGACCGAGTGGAATGAGTTTAGATCTCCCGATTTTGAATTCTTAAAAACAAACTTAAAGGCCTTGGCAATTTTTGATGGAAGAAATCTCTTTAACCCAAAAAGTGTAGAGGCCTCTGGATTAAGTTATTATTGCATTGGTCGACCTGATCCCATGGTGTAAAAATATGACAAGTGAAAATCTTCCTAAAGGACGTTATTTAGTGACGGGTGGAGCCGGTTTTGTGGGCTCTCATTTAAGTCAAAGATTATTAGAATTAGGCTGTGAAGTGGTCGTGATGGATAATTTCATCACGGGGCGCAGATCGAATATTCAGAATCTACTAGGAAATTCCAAATTTAGTTTATTAGAAAAAGATATTATTGAGCCCTTAGAAATTTCTGGTGGGTTGGCCGGTATCTTTCATATGGCGAGTCCCGCGAGTCCGGTTGATTATATGAAGTTTCCAATTGAAACCTTACGGGTCGGTTCTATAGGAAGTGATAATGTTTTAAATTTAGCACATCAAAAAAAATGCCCTATCTTAGTGGCATCGACCTCTGAAATTTATGGAGACCCCCTAGAACATCCCCAAAAGGAAAGCTATTGGGGAAATGTTCACACGATCGGTCCTAGGGGCTGTTATGACGAATCGAAGCGCTACTTAGAAGCTATCACGATGGCCTATCATCGTGTTCATAAGGTTTCTACTCGTATCATCAGAATTTTTAATACCTACGGCCCTAAAATGAGAACCGATGATGGTCGAGTGGTTCCTAATTTTTGCATGCAGGCTTTGGCCAATGAGGACATTACCGTTTATGGAGAGGGTAAACAGACCCGTAGTTTTTGTTATGTCGATGATTTGGTCGAAGGCATTTTAAGAGTGATTCAGTGTGATCACATAGAGCCTATCAATTTAGGTAATCCTGTAGAGACCACTATTTATGAGTTTGCGGAAAGAATTATTGCAATGGCAAAGAGCCATTCGAAAATTATTCATCAGCCGTTACCCCAAGATGATCCTAAAACTCGGTGTCCCGATATTTCAAAGGCAAGAAAATTGCTAGATTGGAATCCTACAGTTGATTTAGAAACCGGGCTTAGGTGTGCCTTTGATTATTTTAAATCGACAAGATAATTGAACCTGTTTCTTTACGATATCCAGGGTAATGACGCGCTGATAGCCTTAATGGTTTATAATGCACTATTTAATATCCTATTTAGGCCCTCTATCTTTTGTAGTTTAATTAAAAAGATTAGTTTGAAATATCTGTTCAAGCTATAATTAAACATCTTCTTTTTACAGCCGAACATAACAATTTTTTAAACAGCTTTAACCCACAAGTAAGGTTAAAAAAATGGACAAACGCAAATCGAAAGATAAAAGCGATAAGGGCATTATTGATTTAGAACATTATCGCAAAGAGAAAACTGAAGAGCGTCGTCGTGAATATGAACGTGTTCTTTTTAATCGTATTTTAGGGGTCTATAGCTTTGCCGAAAAAACGGGTCTTCATCACGTGGAAATTTTAGATATGAGTTATTCCGGTCTAAGATTTCGAGAGGACAATCCAGAGATGCCTCTAAGATCTGGGCAAAAAATAGCCCTCAGATTTTATTTCACCCCAAGCTCTTTTTTAAGAGTCGTGGTCGATGTAAAAAGGGTCACTCCCTTTGAAGCCGAACAACGTCAGGGGTTGGAGTATGGTTGTGAAATCGACACCTCAACAAAATCATCGGAGGTCTTAAAAGAATTGGTAGATTTCATGTATAAATATGCAGAAACTGCATGTCATGACGATAATCCACCGATGATTTGGTTCTAAGAATAGTCAATGAGGTCTAATGAGGTAAGTTAGTCCAAGTTGGAGCGGCTAGTTCTACGTCCTTGCAATAAGGGTACAGAAACATCACCAATCGATTAAGTTCCTTCATTGTCAGTCCACCCTCAGGCAGCACTACCTCTACATTACAATCTGTCCTAATAGGTAAAGAAATTCTCCGTGCCTCCGGTTGAGGAACCACGGGTGGCAAAACCACAGGGGGTGCCACGGTAGTCACTGGGGGTTCTACTATCCTTGCCTCCAGTTTTTTGGGAGTGACCGCTACTTTCTTAGATCTTCTTTGTACCTGAGTTGCAGCCTTTTTTTCATTCAGCTTTCGTTCCCACGCAAAAGGGTCATTACTCCAGAATTTGTAATCCTCTAAAGAACTTTTTACACGAGATTTATAAACTTTAAGTGTAGCTTCATTGACAGATTTACTCTTGTTTCTAAAACGACTGATTAGAAGATCTAGATTTCCCAAAATATAATCTAAATTATCCTCCTCCTCATTCACAAGAGAAAATAAATTATTACAAGCGGTCAAACGACAAGTAATAGCGTGTTCATCTAGTATCGATTTCTTTCCTACGAACTCTAGAAACTTTAAAACCTCTTCAGTATCTCGGATCAGGGATAGTTGATTCCCGCCCTGAATAACTTTCATTCCGCCCTTTTCCATTCTACCTTTCTGAAAAACCTACAAAATTCTAATCAAAATATAATAAATATAGTTAAGTTGTTGAAAAGACTCTAACTAATTCTTTTTAAAGAAACAAGGATTTGAATTAATATTTTATGAGATCTGTAAAGGCTTACGGATCGGTTTTCTTAGAGGAAGTTGAACTATGTCAAGAGTTCTTCTACGAATTCTTGGAATCCTTCACCACCTTCATTTTGAGTAATGTACTTAGGGTGGTGTTTTAATTTGTCCCAAAATAACTTAATATTTGCCACCCCTAAACTATGTGGAAAAAATTCGAACAGAGGTTCGTCATTAGGGGAGTCCCCAGAGTAGAGAATATTTTCTTTGGTAAGTCCACGTTGTTTACCTTCGGTTTGTAATAGGTATTCACAAGCGGTTACCTTGGTATGTTCTCCATACCAATAGTTAATGTGTATCGACGATAGTTTCGCCGTAATCCCGGGAGCCTCACTTAAAAAATGAAGTGCTATTTCAATTTCCTTAGCAGAAAGAGGCGGGGGCTCTTCTATAAAATCGATAGCGTAGTCATATAAACGATAGGGC
>JABMMY010000216.1 GCA_013205415.1 Deltaproteobacteria bacterium | reverse complement strand
TCATGAACATCACCTTTTACCGTCGCTAAAAGAACTTTACCTCTAATACTACTATCTGTTTTTTCTAAGAAGGGTTCTAAGAAGGTAACGGCCGCCTTCATCACCTCGGCCGACTGGAGCACCTCAGCTACAATGAGCTGATTGGTATTGAATAGTTTTCCCACCTGGTCCATTCCGGTCATCAAGGGGCCATTGATGATAGCTAAAGGGGCAAGTGTTTTTAATGCCTCTTGGAGATCAGAGGTCAGGCCCTCTTTGGTGCCCTCAACAATATAATTAGCCAATCTTTGATCGAGGGAAAGAGTTTGTGAGGGATCCTTTACCTTTGTTTTTTTTGCTACCCTAAAATGTGCGACAAAGTTCGTGAGTGCGTCGGCATGCCGATTAAAAAGAAGGTCTTCAGAAAGTTTTTTCTCCTCTTCAGGAATCTGTGCATACCTTTCTATTTTCTCTGTATTTACAATAGCGAGATCTAAACCTGCTAAGACACAATGATAAAGAAAGACAGCATTTAAAACCTCTCGACCATGGTTTGGAAGTCCAAAACTGACATTAGAAATTCCAAGCACCGTTTTTGTTAGAGGTAATTTTTGTTTAATCAGTCGAATTCCTTCAACCGTTTCCAGCGCAGAACCTACATATTGAACATCTCCAGTCCCACATGGAAAAACCAAAGGGTCCCAGTAAATATCTTGGGGAGAAATTCCATATTTTTGGGTGAGCAGTGCATAGGATCTTTCAGCGATCTCTAGCTTTCTTTCCCTTGAGACCCCCATTCCTTGCTGTGGGTTCTCGTCGATACAACCCACTACTAAAGCGGCACCATATTTTTTAGCAATGGGAACAACGATCTCAAATCTTTCCTCGCCATCTTCTAAATTAATGGAATTAATAAGTGCTTTGCCTTGGCAATAGGTGAGGGCCATTTCTATGACTGTGCTATCGGTGGAATCGATCATGAGTGGAGCTTTGACCGTCTTGATGAGAAACTTTAAAAAAGTTTCCATATCCTCTTTTTCATCTCTGTCTGGATTAGCAAGACAAACATCGATGATGTGGGCCCCTCTTTTAACCTGAAGCCGTGCTACCTCAGTGGCCTCTTCAAACTTTCCGGAGGTAATAAGATCTTTGAATTTTCGACTTCCAATGACGTTGGCCCGCTCGCCCACTAAAACGGGACGAAGCTCTGGCGCCACCTCGAGAAAATCGATTCCGGAGAGCACCGATTGATTTTGTTCCTTAGGAACTCGAGGTGATTTTTTCTTGGCTAAGGAATTAAAACTTTCAATGTGACAAGACTTAGTTCCACAGCACCCTCCGATTAAGTTTATCCAACCCTTATCGATAAAATGACCGACGACAGAACTCATCATGTGAGGGGTTTCTAAATAATGTCCATATTCGTCGGGAAGACCGGCATTGGGAACACAGGCGACACGAAAAGGGGAGATCTCCGATAGGGTACGGATATAATCGGTCATTGCCTCCGGTCCGGTAGCACAATTAATTCCCAAGTAGAGTAGTTTCGCGTGGGAGAGCGAAGCGACCAAAGCCTCAATCGCCTGACCGGCTAGCATGGTTCCGGTGGGTTCAATGGTTGAAGACACCGCCACAGGAATGGTTTCATTGGCCTCTTTAAAAACGAGACCAATCGCCAGAAGACCCGCCTTGATATTTCTTGTGTCTTGGCAGGTTTCTAAAAGTAGGTAGTCAACTCCTCCTTCAAATAGGGCCTTGGCCTGAATATAAAAGGTATCGATCAGCTCCTGAAAAGTCACTCCACCGGTCACTGAAATAGCGCGGGTGGTAGGTCCCATAGAGCCTGCAATGAACCTGGGTTTTTCAGGAGTTGAATAGGCCTCTGCCATTTGTTTTGCTAGTTGAACTGCAGCAACGTTAATTTCATGAGCTCGTGCTCCTAATTGATATTCCTCTAGAACTAGTGGAGTTCCACCAAAAGTATTGGTGAGAATAATGTCACAACCCGCCTTTAGATGACCTTCATGAACAGCGCTGATGACCTCAGGCTTTGTGATGACTAAGTATTCGTTGCACCCTTCATAAAGCGGACCGCCAAAGTCCTCTGCGATTAAATTACAGTCTTGAATTGCCGTACCCATCGCCCCATCGATCACAAGAATTTTCTCACCTAAAAGTTTTTCTAGTAAGGCCGTTCTCTTTTTGCGATCGAATTTTAAGGAGAGGTAATCCATGATACCTTCAGCAATCTTTAGTTTTCTTGAGTTAGAAATGCAAGCACTTCACAAATAAGCATATTAGTAAAATCTTTAATTGTCTTCTTAAAAGCGGGCTAAAGGCATCTGTTATGCAGAGACTGGACCGAAAAGAGGGATGTCGCGGATTCCTAGAACATTAGCTACGCGACATGTTTCCAGTTAAACGAAGGTTTTTTTCCAGAGAGAACACAATCTTTAAGGTATAGATTAATAAGAAGCTGATAGGCGATCCCCGTTTCATCAGCAAGGTTCTTAAAGTAATCAATAACGTTTTTCTCTAATCGGATAGTCACCTGCTGCTTTAGTTGCTTCGCGTAAGGATTTTTCTTCGATTTTGAAAAGTCGTAGGATTTTCTCATAGTAAATGCCCCTTATATTTTTCTCTTTCGTGTTTCTGCGCCTTTCTAGCCGAAATGATCCTAATTATGGAGTCCCCTTTGCGATAACAGTGGCAAACAACCAAAATTCTCAACCGTTCACTCAGTCCCAGTATGACAAAACGCTCTTCTCTATCTGAATGATCCGGGTCTCCAATTATTCTGGCGTTAGAATCCAAAAACACAGTTTTTGCCTCTTCGAAGGAGATTCCATGTTTTTTCTTGTTGGTGGAAGATTTTAATGAATCCCATTCAAAATGAAGCATTATATTATAATTATGACATAATTATA
>JABMMY010000215.1 GCA_013205415.1 Deltaproteobacteria bacterium | reverse complement strand
CCGCCTCCGCCACCGCCGCCACCGAATCCACCAGTACGAGGCTCCATTGGACGAGCTTCGTTAACTGTTAATTTACGGCCTTCAAAATCTTGACCATTAAATTTTTCGATTGCTGATTGAGCACCATCTTCGGATGCCATTTCGACAAAACCAACGCCTTTGGATCGACCTGTAGCACGGTCTGTAATAATACGAGCCGATGCGACATCACCAGCTTGGGTGAAAAGGTCTTGCAATGACGTTTCCGTCACTGTGTAGCTTAAGTTTCCGACATATAGTTTCTTTTCCATATTTCCTCACATTTGGGTACCGAACGAATAATTGACTTCAGGCACCCGCCTGGAGACGCACGATTCGGATAATTCAGACTGGGAAATAACAGGGTTTTTAAACATTTGCAAGCTCTTTGTAGTGCAGGGCGGCTTAAGTAAAAACAGGATAAAAAACTGAATAAAATCAAAAGATCACCACTCTAGTTGATCATATTTATCCAATTAATAATGATATCTTTCTCAGTTTGCAGGGGAAGTCTATTGCTACCGCCGTGAGCGACGGTTCCTGTTCCTTTATTATATAAACTTGAAGCGGTTACGTTTTGCTTTACCACGCGAGAAAATACATTTTGATACAGAATAACATCGTCGTTATTTGGCATATTAAAATTCCCAGCGCCATTGGTATTTCCATGACAACTGGAACAGTTGTTTAGGAGCAAAGGTTTTACCGATGTAAAAAAGTTAGCTCGCTCTCTTACCGCAGGGCTATCGGCATTTTCAATTAGAGTAAATCCAAGTTTCACTTGGTCTTGATTGTTTACAACCGATCCAGTGGTAGCTCTATCACCTCGATTCGTCTCAAGCGCTACAACTAAGGGAGGAGCCACAGATGCTGGAGGAGTTGATTTCACAAAGCTGAATGCCAACCTTGCTAAAGTAGAAGAGATAATTTGGCTCGATCCATTAATTACCGCAACATTAATGCCTGTAATTTTTAATGGATAATTAGGAGAGTAAACTCTCCATTGTGAAAATTCGTATCCTCCTTCATTATATAATTTAATCCCCATTTCAATAAAAGCACCCGAGTGACCTAAACTTGTAAGATCAAACCGCACATATTGATAATCGCCCTGTAGAGTTAAATTTGAGGGAACAGGTTTTATTTCTGTCAAGAGCAGAGGAGACATAGGGATAGGGATCGTGGTCGTCGTTGTCTCGGTGTCACTTTGGACATTCATAATCCAATTTTTTATTTTTTCTTGATCTTCTATCCTAGTTAGTTGGTTTCCGCCTCCATGACCATTACCACTGCCTTTTTGTAATAATAGAGACCCATTAATATCTCCGATAATAATTTTTTTGCTAGATTCCTCAAACAACTGAAGAGAATCGGTCTCGGACATAAAAAAAGCAGCACCACCTGCGTTAGTAGGAGTGGCATGGCAACTAAAACAGTTGCTTGAAAGAATAGGACGAACATTAGTTAAGAAAAGACTCCTTTGAATTTCAGAGGGGGAGGAGCCAACTTTATCATGAAAAGCTCCGCACCCTACCAAAACCAAAACCATAAAAAAAATTGGTACATAGTATTTTGTTAAAACGTTCAATCCCGACTCCTTCTGGAAAAGAGCTAAGTTTTAAAGATATTTAATGCCGCAAAACTATCAGCTGAAATATTTCCAGCGACAAACTCTTCGGGTTTTAATCCCTGCATCCCCAAAATTGAAGAGGTTAAAACATGGCCTTCGTGATTTGGACTGGCCTGTAAATTATTTTTAGTAATATCGGTGTCCGCACTGCCTCCAGCAGTATCGCTAGATCTCATTCCACCCAAAAATGTTTGGGTAACTTTTTCATTATTCATCGCCAATACTACATATAAAACGCCATGAATTTCATTTTTATCACCCAGCGAACGTTTTGATTCTTTTTCAAAACTTGAAGCGCCATCTGTAGAGAACATGACAATGATACTTCTTCTTGCAGCCGCGCAGGCCTCTAAGATGGGCATTAAAGTTTGAATCACTTTGTCATGAGCGCCATTGATAGCATCCCAATTTGCAGTGCCATCATGATAATCAAACTGTGATGGAACCTGCACCACCATTAAAGGACTTAACCCGTTCGTAAGTAATTGAGTATTAGCGGCTAAAGGTAGCTTGGGATCGGTAAGCGGTGTATTCGCTGTAATACCAAAGGCCGTTTGTAAAATTGGGTCTGTTCGAGGATCTAATGCTACCTCATTTGTGACATCATCAACGACAGATTGAGAGGCCAAACTACTTAATTCCTGTAGTTGCTTTCCACTATTCATGGCAGCAAACCTCTCTTTGGCTGCGGTAGTCAGCGTCCGGGCTAAGCTGGTTGCGGCAACAAGCCCATCTGAAGAGATCAATGACAAGGGCCCTTTTTTTAAAGTTAAAATATCCTGTGCTTGCTTAAGTGTTGAAGCAACTGCCGGCTTCATACCTGAGAAATCTACCGTCGGTTTTCCGTTCCCACCCGCAGGGCTATTAGAATTCATCTGAGTTCCAGCCACCCTGAATTTAGCGCCGGCCTGTTTTGCCTTGGCTAAAATATGAAGGCTAGGAATATTCGGATTGTTTTGGCTATCATCCTGGCTATTAGAATGCCAACCCGCAACCACCTTGAGGTTATCTTTTACAGATGGGCTAGCGGCTTCAAAGGCCGTAAATAATCTCTGGGATATCCACATGGGAGCTCCATATTTAGTACTGACATTTGCGGCTAAATTGGTAGCCTGCCCTGGCACTCCTAAGTTTGCATAACTACCTGTGGATAAAAAACCCCCGGTAACATTGAGAGGGGGCAGCTCACCCGATAGAGAATACCCTCCAGGTAATGAGAGAATGACTGCCGCTTTTGTAAATTCTCCAGCGGCTCTAGCACTTTGACTTTTTGTCATTAACGAAAAGAGGGTGGGCATAAAAGTTAAAGCCGTAGCACCCGCGGCCCCTTTGCCCAAAAAATCTCTCCGACTTAAAAAATGAGGATCTCTTTTTAATTGGTGAGATAACCATTCTTTTTCAATCTCTTTTTTATTTATGGTTTTTTTAATTATTAAACTCATAACAACCACCTTTTGTAAGTTATATTGAAATGGCTTCTAGAGATGATGCTACCCCTGTACAAAGAATCACAGCGAGATCACTCACCAGTTTCCTGTTATTAGTAGAGGTAATAGTTTGTCCAAGAAAAGACCTATCTCTTGCTAATACAAAAGAACTTTTTTCACTCTCCGATGCAGGTCTTCCCAAAAACATTGTGATTAAACTACTGCCAGCGTCTTTAACAACACTATCGGGAGCCAGAGAGGCAATACTCAGGTCGGTGGCAAGCGCCTGAAACTTAAAACCTACAAAGGCTTTTTTAACACTTGCCGCTGCCAACTCTTTATCTCTTAAGGCCCCGCAGACTTGGCCTGCAATTATAGTAATAGCCGCCATCGCAGCTGCATTTATCTCTCCAGCTTCACCTAATTGGGGAAGTTGATTTTTCTGATTATTGTACTCAAGATAAATGGCAGTTATTGCAGCGGGGTTGCTGATCTCAGCAGCGTTGACTAATGACTTTACAAAGGAGTTCAACACTAAAGGAGCTGGAGACACCGATTGGATAGTGTTAATGCCTTTTCTGGTATTCGGGGGTGTGTTCAAAATCTCTCCTGATTTTGAACTTGTACACCCCGTTCCTATTAACGTTATTAAATTTACTACCATTAAATTTATAAATTTAGTTTTCATTGTTTCACCCCCATACACTCAGGTACTAAAGCCACACTTTTAAAAAGTCCACGAAGACTATAGCCATCACCTTCAAAACCCCTTGCTAATGATTCCTTAATCAACTGTTCATCTACAATTAAAGCTCGTTTGCAAACCTGTTTAAAAACTTTTTCCACTGCGCAGGTGGAAAATCGAAATGACCTTCCAATCATTTGTCCAAAGGCCTTTGCTCCATTACCCGATAAGGGCCCTCTCCAACCAAACCGAGCGGCATTTGCTCCACGAGTTGCTTTGTTTTCCCAAGAATCATCGGTAACCACCATTCCTCCAGGAAAGAGGTTATTGAAATTAATTTTTGGAACAATCGTTGTGGCGCTATAGACAGCACTAGATGTCGTCCCACTAAAATCATGCTTAGCAAAGGCATTTCGCATTCCATCTTGAAGCTGGTGACAGGTGCGGCACTCTGCCTGATATTGCTGAGCTCCCGCTATTCCTCCCCCAGGGGCTCTACTTACATCTCTTGATACAAACTCATCTGTAATAGCAGGATCCCCATCTTTCCACTCCTTAATATCTGAGCATAAAAACTCTCGAAAAGCATAGTGAACCATTCTTCGATTGGTTCCTGCGATAGCATGTTCCTTAAGAAACTGACGAGAGGTAAGTAAGCCAGCAGCCGCAGTAGAAGGAATATTTATTCTCTGAGGCGAAACAATTTTTAGATTAGCAGGTGTTAAAACGGTTCTTGTATTAAAGGCATTTGTTAAGACGGTATTATTAGCTTCACTTAATGGCGCATTATTAAAGGTAACACTAAAATCTCCATCAACTAAATTGGTGTAGGGCCGATCTTTATTAGTTACGGGATCGATAAAACTATTTGCAATCCCCATGGCTATAAAATCATTTAACTCGATGTCTGGATTTTCAATTCGTGAAGATAAAGGGGCAAAAAACTGGAATAAACTCACATTAGAAAAGTCCTCAGATCCGATAGCGACATCTGCAGCCTCTTTCCATTTTTTTGCTTCAATCAACTGGCTAATATTTAGCAGAACGGGTGAGGATTGACTTAGCTTTACTGCCGCTAACCTAGAGTATAAAAGTTGAGCTTGTTGTAGGGAGGTCTCAGCGAAGCTTACATTTGCTAAGAGACTCACAAAAACCAGAGGCTTTAGCATTCCCTTTTCCAATCTATTAATTAATGTTACGTGGGTCATTATTTAAATCCCCCTTACAAGCAAATTCTTATTAATCCGATGTGAGAT
>JABMMY010000214.1 GCA_013205415.1 Deltaproteobacteria bacterium | reverse complement strand
GGGTTAGGGGCATTTTTTAGAGGGATATTTTGTTTGTTTTCCACGTCGTCATAGTTATCTTGAATTCCCTTTCTAGAGTTCGTCATATCTTTCTTAAAACACTCCTGAAATTTTGCATAGTTTTGATTTTTTAAACCGTCACATTTACTAATAGCTCTTTGTCTAGTCTCTGTATTGTAATCAGGATCTGCCGCGTAGGCACGCCCTTTGGGAGTTTGAGTGTTTTCTGCCGCTTGAGGAGCGGGTTTAAAAAAATCGGCATCAAAAACCTGAATATTCCCCGGATTTAGACGGTTAAAGGCTCCACTAGACTGAGAGGGTCCCTGTTGGGGATAGTTCCCCACAGGAGGAGCTCCCGCAGGCTGTGACACCTCAGCAAAAACAAATTGGGTTAATACCCACATACCCAAAAAAACATATCTCATAAATTAACCAGCCCTTCCTACTTAAGAAACCACTATCGTTAGTTTACTGGAATAATAACCTCTATTTTATCCGATTGAGACCACCGCATCAATATCCTCGTGTTGCCAGATCACTTTAAGCCTCGTACCATGTGTCAAACTTATAGACGCAAGGAGACTTCCCCATGGCAAAAATAAAAACAGGTAAACCCTCTTCCAATGGAGTTATTGATCATTTAGATCTTATTTTAGAGGCTGAACTATCTGGAGTGGTCAGATATTTACATTACAGCTTCATGATTTTTGGGCCCAATAGAATTCCCATCACTAAATGGTTTAGAGACCACGCGATGGAAGGGATTGCTCATGCAGTCACTATCGGAGAAAAAATAACGGCACTAGGAGGACATCCGTCGATAAAGGTCCAACCGGTTCCCGAAACTAATAATCACAACGTAATGGAAATTCTAAAAGAAAGCCTAGAATTTGAACACGACACCCTAAAACTCTACCATGGTCTTCTTGGTAAAATTGAAGGTGATGTGGCATTAGAAGAGATGGTTCGTGGTTTAATTCTTGAGGAAACATCCCACATTGAAGAGGTCGAAAAGATGACCCGTTCCATGAAGTAAAACTGTCTAACTTTTGGTCATTTTATCTATTATCAAAAGGGTGCCCTGAATGGGGCACCCTTTTAAAGACTCGCCCAGAAGCGTCACATAATTCTAGCTATTAGGTGGGAATTAGCCTGTAGCCCATTGGCGTCAAACTTGCTGAATAGTCGGTAGACAATTCCCCTCGAAGGGGGACTATTGCCTTAAATTCAGGAGAGCTTTTCGAATGGCTAGAAAAAAAAATACCGATACCAATCCTACATTAACAATCGGAAGTGAAGACACTCAAATTATTAACTCTGCCGATCTGGAGGCCACAGAGGCTCAGTTACTTAATGACCCGGACGAATTTGATGTGACTAAGGATGCTAATTTAGAAGGCTCAACAGAGCTAATAACTACTGAAGAGGTTAAAGCCACCGCAACTGAGGAGAAACCCAAGCGTCAACGCAGGTCAAAAAAAGCGGCCAGTAAAGAATCGATTTCAAGTGAACCGGTTGCATCTCTAGATCTTTCTAAGGAAGTTACTATCGCCAAAGAAACGATTGAAGTTACGATGAGTACTATGGTCGCTCAATTTACGACCATCAAAGATTTAACTACCGGTGTAAATACTCAACTAGAAAAAATGAATGCCCTTATTAAAGAGATGTCCCCTTCCCATAGCTCAAATTTAGAGGAGTTGGTGAAGCCGACACTAAACACTCAATTCATTACAAAATTTGCAACTGCGGCCAGTTTAGTAGCGATGTTACTCTCTATCCTAAGTCTTTCCCTATCCCAATCGGCTCGCAAAGCTATTTTATCTAGCTCATTAAACAACAAAGAAAATAGCTCCTTTCAAGCGACTAGCTTAAAAGAAAATGTAGGTGAACTTGCGCTTGCCAGCAAAGACAACTCTAATAGAAAAAGTTCCTTTACTACCAATATAAAATCACTCGTTCCTTTTAGAGTTAAAAAATAGTTTCAAATTGTGTTTCCAAGAGCGGTAGTTCATGATGTCACACTATGATTTCAACAAAGTCGAGAGCTGCTCCAATTGAGATAGAGCTTAAGTACTCCCTAACAAAAGCTGAATATTCATTACTGAAGGATCACTTAACGTCTCGTCCCCATACCACTAAAACTCAAACCAACTACTATTTTGATTCCCTACAGTTATCATTAAGAAATAAAAAAACAAGCTTGCGAATTAGAACCTCGGGATCTAAGACTGCGATTGTCTGTTTAAAATTTCCGACCTCCCCAAAAAAACACTCACTCACCTCCCTTAAAATAAATTATGAATACGAAGAAAATATTTCGTTACCAATAGCCAAGCAGATTATTAAGGGCCACAGCTCCATCTCTTTATTGGATGTAATCCCTCTTTCAATTTTAAATAAAAAATTTTCACCCAACACTACAAAAAGACTTCTGTGTCTAGGGTCCCTAAAAACAAAGCGAACCACCTACCGACGACAAAAAGGGCATCTTTTTGAACTTGATGAATCTCAGTATTTAGGAAAGGTGTTTTACGAATTAGAGGTGGAAACCCACAACCCTGAAAAGGCCGACCTTCTTATTAAAAATTTATTCAAGGAAAAGGGAATCTCTTACCGCCCCGACAAGATCTCTAAAAATGGGAAATTCTTTATCGATTGGAAAAAGTTATTCACAAAGAAAAAGGCTTGAGACCTATCTCAAACCTTTTTCCAATAAAATATTCTAATGTCATTATTCACCGCTTTGCATTAGCGATTCATTAAGCTGCCTGCTCAATACCTTTTTTAGCTTCACCGCCCATGGGCTTAGTGATAGCGAAAAGCTGAATGTTTAATTGGAACATAGCATGTTCTGGATACTGACTATGTTCATTAACTGCGGCCTGAATCAGCCCTTGAATTTTAGCCTTTATCTCAGCCACCTTTTCCATTGGCAAACTCACCGTCACACTTTCAAAGTCTTGAGTCTCAGGGCCTTGAGTATAAAGAGACTGCGCTGCTAATTCAGCCATTTGTTCGTAATGAATCTTTTGTGATAATAGGGCAGTTTCGGCCTCCATGCTCCCTTCACTCTGGATTCCTTCTAACCAGCCCTCGGAATTAACTCCAATAAATTTAAGGGCCATCAAAAGTTCTATAGAACCCTTCGCCTGTTCTTCACTAATATTAGGAACTAAGCTTCTAGCAATGGCTCCAGGATCATTTTTAAGTTTCCCTTTTTTCACAGTTTCACGAATCGCTGAGTGGTACCAGTCATGATAGTAGTCATAAAGTTCTGGAATTAATGTCTTCACCTTAAAAAGTTCTCGAAGATACATTAATTTAGCTTCATAAACCGTTTGTTTGGTAGGGCTGTCACATTGATTGCACTCAACCATGTATCTAAAGAATTCTGTTTCATGGGTGTCTAAACGTAATCCTTTAGCAAACTTCCCAATGGCCTCGGCACTTAAATTTCGTTTGCCATCCATTACAAGTTTTAAGTAATTTGGAGAGCCAAAACCTGCCTGTTTAGAAAAGTTTCTAAAACTAAATAAAGGATCGGTCTCTTTTAATTGCTTATATCGATCTTTTAAAAATTCGCGATAGTCGCCAAAATTATAAATATTAGATGGTGTGTTCACAAGTATCCCCTTTAAATAAATTCGTAAAAATTAGTTCCCGTTTGAATTCTTAAAGTTGCAACAGTAGGGCCACCGAGACTTTAGGTTCACACACCTATTTTCTTTGTATTCTATGGGACTTAAGCCCCCTATTCTTTGTGTTTTACTTTTTTACAGCCGTCGAATGGAATTGATTTTTAAGCTAAGGACTTTCTTAACCCTTTGAAATAAGGCAAGTTCCTCTGTATAGACTTTAGACGAAAGAGAATCTGATGACAGAGTTCACAAAAATCGAGCTGCTTTTAGAGTCCTTAGGTGGAGAAAAGCGCATGAATTACGCACTAGAAGGTTTTCAAGCAGCGCTAGATTCTGTAGGGAACCCGGAGCGAACTGTCAAAACTATCATCATTGGAGGCACTAATGGAAAGGGAAGCACCACCCTTTTGATCTCCCAAGCACTAAAGGCCGCAGGTCACTGCGTGGCTACCTATCTTTCCCCCCATTTGCAAAGCGCTCAAGAAAGAATCCTCCTCAATCTTTCACCTATTCCAGAAGGCCTATTACTCACACTCGCCCAAGAGTTTGAAGGGACGGCTAAGGCGTATGCTCTTACCTACTTTGAATACCTAACTCTCCTCTTTTTTATTTATGCTAATAGGTCTCATGCCGATTTTTCAGTTCTTGAGGTCGGAGTCGGAGGGAGACTTGATTCTACTAATGTTACCGATCCCATTGCTACCGTTCTTACTAATGTCTCGTGGGATCATCAGGCACTATTAGGCAATTCGCTCAAAGAGATTCTAGGGGAAAAGCTTGGAATTCTTAGAAAAGAGAGTCTGTTCTTTACTGGAGTCGACGATAAAGAACTGAGACATATCATTGAAGCTCGTTGTGAAGAGTTAGATGCCGTTTATTACTATTCCAAGGAGATTAAAACTGAAGTGCACAGCGTGAATTGGGAGGGGCAGGAGGTTTCGTTAAATGGCTATCGTTTTTCTCTGAAAAATCCAACTCCAGGGGCTTTAGCTAATGCGGCTTTAGCCTTTTTAACCCTAAGAATTACCTTTCCAGCGATTCCAATCTCTATTCTTCAGGAATCTTTCAGAGTGACAACGACCCCCGGACGTTTTGAGACCGTTAGTTACCACCCAAGAGTTGTGTTATCTGGAGACCATAATCCTGAAGGGGTTGAGTGTTTAAAAAAGGGATTAAGTTCTGTAGCTGAAGGAAATATTTTTACGGTATGTGCTTTTTCTCCAGATAAGCCCTATCAACAAATGTTTAAGGAGCTAAAAAATATTTCCTCCGATATTTTACTCACCCAGATCTCTCGTTTGAAGGAAAAGACGACGAGTGACTATCAAGGCATGGGAACCTTCGAACCTGAGGCTACCGCTGCAGTCACAAAAATGCTCGCTAAAATGGGCCCAAAGGACACACTTCTTATCACCGGTTCATTATATCTAGTAGGTGAGCTCAGAAAATTATGGAAAGATAAGGTTACCTTTTAAATAGGAACTACGATCTCCGACTCCACCAAAGCTAAAAGTTGCCCCACATTTTTTTGTAAGACCGGATGAACCCAGTCTGGCCACACCTGCATTAATGGAATAAGCACAAAATTTCTAGTGGCCATTCTAGGGTGAGGCACCTGCAATCGATCGCTATTCCAAATCTGGTCGCCATAACAGATCAGATCTAAATCTAAGACTCTAGGGCCATTCAAAATGCTTTCGGTTCGGCCAAATTCTTTCTCTAAACTTTTTAAATAATTTAAAATGGCGGGAGGTTTCCATGCAGACATACCTACGATGACACCATTTAAAAATTTAGGTTGGTCAATTATTCCCCAGGGCTCCGT
>JABMMY010000213.1 GCA_013205415.1 Deltaproteobacteria bacterium | reverse complement strand
CTTTAACTCCACTCCCATGGGACCGTAATCCCAACAACCATTAAGCCCGCCATAAATTTCACTCGATTGAAAGATAAAGGCTCGTCTTCGACAAAGAGAGACTATCTGCTGCATCGTTTGATCCGTATTTTTCGCCATAAAATCGGTCCCCTGATAAAAAAAACACATGAAAATACAGGTTAATCTAACCTCAAAGAATCGGCTTCGTCTAGTTTTCTAATTAAGATAGGCGTCGATTTTAGCTATTTAAATTGTGACAAGATCTCTAAAACTAAGGGGCCAAAAAGAAATAGGAAAGTAGGAGGCAAAAAGAAAATCATGAGCGTTACATTCACTTTCATAGGAAGAGATCGGCAATGTGCCTCGAGATCACGTTCCTGTTCCCTTCGTAAGGTTGTGGCTATCGCCTCAACCGCCTGGGACAGTGGGGCGCCAGATTCATAGAGCTCAGAAACCACCCCAAACCATATTTGATATGACGCAATCCAACATGATCGACTAAGTCTTTTTAAAATCTCACCGACCGTCTCCTCAAGTTCAGCCTCTTTAGTTTTCGAAGCCAGATCCCCTCTAAGCCTCTCACAAATGCTTTCCTCTAATGATGCTATCGTCTCGGGCCAGCTATAGGACAAAGCAAACCCAGCTTTAACATGAAGCGATAAAGCTTCAAAAAAATGGATGAGCCCTTGGCGATAACGCCTCTCCGACCATTTCCTTGAGAGCGGATTTTTAAATAATTTTAAGAAAATTTTGTGATTTGCCATAGCACCCATATTCCCACCCCTTCAATCATTAAAGCCATAGCTCCAATCATTTGTGTTCCACCTTTGTTAGTTACCGATTGAAAAAGTTCTCGATTAAAAAGAAAAAGAACACCGCCTAAAAACCAGGGCATTACAAAGGCTAAAATAGCCTGAATAGCCATTTGATGCCGAAGCTCTTCGGTTTTTATTTTGTAATGTTGTTCCATTTCTAAAGTAGGAATCATTTTCTCTAACAATGGAGCGATCTCAAGCCCCTGGCTATAGGCCATCTCTATCGTCGATAGATAGTTTTCTAATGTAGGAAGACCCATCTTATTTCTAAATTGGGATAAAATTAAAATGAGACCTCTGCCCTCTTCATAATTATGCAGATGTTTCTTAAGTTTTTTACCAAAAGGGGTAGATTGCGATTGCGCCAGATCAAATAGGGCAGAGGACAATCCCCGTCCCGATTGAATTAATCCTAAGAGCGCATTAAAAAAGGAAAGTGAACTTGTTTCTATTGACCGTCGCCATCGATGCTCTTGATACCTCACAAAATATCTAAAAACCAGGGGGACTAAGAGGATAGAAAGGATTCCAAAACTCAGTTTTCCAGTCCAGATCCAGGACACGCAAAAACCTATGAGTAACGTAAGTAGCCAAAGTCCGTTAAACCAGAATCTAAGGACAGATGGCCCACCTAGCCAGCCTTGAGCCGCCTGAAATTCTCGCCACGCAATATAATGGGAGAAACTTCCCAGTGCCTTTAAAGCACAAAAAGAGATAATGAGTACCACTAAAAAGACAAAACAAGGGTAAAATAGAACTGTCATTACACCCATTTTCTGCAATATAGATACCTCTTGAAGGAGCACCTATGACCTCAGCAACTGTCGACGGTAAAACTATTTCCGAAATCTACTTTAAGAGAATTCGACTCACCCCAAAAAACACCGCCTATTCGGCCAAAATAGATGGCAGCTATAAACCGGTAACGTGGGAAACGGTTCACTCTCAAATTTTAGGTATCTATCACTCCTATAAGAAACTTGGAATTCAAGCCGGAGACCGAGTGGCAATTTTAAGTAACACACGCCCTGAATGGTTAATAGCCGACTTAACCAATCTATGCACTGGGGTGATTACTATTCCGATTTATCAATCTAATACCGCAGAGGATGTGGCCTACTTAATTGACCATAGTGAATCGAAATTAGTTTTCGCAGAAGATGAAGCGATGATTAAAAAATTAGAAACTGCATTTTCTCTTCTTAAACGCAGTATTACTGTCGTGAGTTTCAGTGACCCTGTGAGTAAGATTAATGGAACCGCCCCTATCCTATTTTCAGAATTTGCAGTCCCCAGTAAAAGCAAAACCATAGAAGCTGAATTTAAAAAAAATGCAGAGAGCATACTTCCCGATAATATTGCGTCGATTGTTTACACCTCCGGAACTACGGGTCAACCCAAAGGAGTGGTACTATCTCACTATAATTTCTTGGGTGAATTAAGAGCGATTATTCAAAATTTTTCATTCTCTGCTGAGGATACCACCTTAGCCTTTTTGCCCTTCGCCCATATTCTAGGAAGAGTTGAAAGTCTAATACCCTTAATGGCCGGAACAAATTTAGCCTTTGCAGAAAACATCAATACCCTTCCGCAAAATCTCATGGAAATTAAACCTACAGTTCTGGTAAGTGTTCCCAGAATTTACGAAAAAATATTTGCAAAAATACAATCTGAGGTAGCGGCAAAACCTACATTTAATCAATCGATCTTTAATTGGGCTGTTGAAATAGGTCGCAAAGTTGCTCGACTCAATTCTGAACTGCAGTCCATTCCGATTCCGTTGGCCTTAAAATACAAAATTGCAGATCAGCTAGTGTTTTCTAAAATCCGAGAAAAATTTGGCGGAAATATTAGAATTACCGTCTCGGGAGGAGCCCCTCTTTCTGCCACTCTGTGTGAGTTCTATCATGCGGCAGGAATTAAAATTATTGAAGGCTATGGTCTCACGGAAACTACCGCGGCAATTGCAGTTAATCGACCCGATGATTTTAGTTTTGGCACAGTTGGCAAATCGATGGGAAATATTGAGTTTAGGTTTGCTCCGGATGGAGAAATACAAACTCGAGGCGACATGGTATTTCGTGAATACTATAAAAACCAGAGTGCCACCGCTGAGGTCTTCACAGATGATGGTTGGTTTTGCACTGGGGATATCGGCGAGATGACACAAAGAGGATTTTTAAAAATTACCGACAGAAAAAAAGAGCTCATCAAAACATCGGGAGGTAAATATATTGCCCCCCAAAAACTAGAAAATCTACTTAAAGGGAGTCGTTTTATCAGCCAAGCGATGGTGCATGGAGACCGAGAAAAATATGTCGTGGCACTGCTCACTTTGAATGAAGCCGAAATTAAAAAATGGGGAACGACTGAATCGATTGCCTATGATAGTTTTGAGGCCCTCACCAAAAATCCACAGTTACAGACTCTCCTGGAAAAGGAAATTGAAACGGTGAATACGCAATTAGCTAACTATGAAACTATCAAAAAATTCAGAATTCTTCCCAGAGACTTTACTATTGAAGCGGGCGAATTAACCCCCTCTATGAAACTAAAAAGAAAGGTCTGTACGGAACGATATAAGGACTACATACAGTCACTTTATTAAAAATAATACCGGCCGCTAATAGACGACATAAAAAAAGGGCAACTGCGTTTTGCAGTGCCCTTTTTTAAAATAAATATAACCTTAAAAAGTAGAAACTATTTTCTTGAAATAATTTCCACGTTCTTCATAGTTTTTAAACATGTCTTGACTGGCACAACCAGGAGACAAAAGAACGACATCACCCGATCTTGATTTTTGATAGGCTACATAAACAGCCTCTTCAAAAGTTCCCACTAAGAAAGTTTCGCTAAAATCGCCTACAGCACGATTTAGCTTTTCCTTAGCTTCGCCGACAAGAATTAAGCTTTTTACATGTTTTTTAATATAAGGAACTAGGGTTTCGTAGGCTTCACCTTTATCGCGTCCCCCTGCAATTAAGATTAACGGTTCTTTGAAACTTTCTAACGCTCGCATCAAAGAATGAACATTAGTTCCCTTGGAATCATTAAAGAAAGAGACCTGATTCTTTCTTGCCACAAATTCCATTCGATGCGGAAGTGATTTAAAGCTCAATAACACCTTCTGAATAGCTTCATTAGAAATGCCAACCACCTTTGCAGCTAACATAGCCGCCATCATGTTTTCACGGTTGTGCAATCCACGTAACAAAGCCCCTTGAAGCGGAAACATGTGCTCTTTCCATCGTTCCACTTTTAAGGAAAGTTTGCCGGTTTCTAGATTAGCCCCTTGAAACTTCTCAGCATAATGAACAGGAATCTTGGCAAAAACATCGGTGGTAAAATGTAATTGCTTGGCCACAGTTCCAGATAACTGAGCCATTAACTTAGAATCTCTTAAGTTGGTAATGACAAAGTCCTCTTCGGTTAAATTGTTTTTTAAACGTAATTTAGCTTTTACATAGTCATCAAAGTTGGAATACCTATCCAAATGATCGGGAGCCACGTTTAAGAATACCGCCACATGTGGCTTAAGATCAAAACAGGTCTCTAATTGAAAACTGCTCACTTCAACGACCACAAAATCACATTTCTCTCGGCGCGCAGAATAGTCACAAAGAGGAACTCCTACGTTGCCACCTAGAAAAGCTGTTTTTCCACCCGCTTGAATCATTTCGGTAATCAAGTGAGCGGTCGTCGTTTTTCCATTGGTGCCGGTTATCGCAATAATGGGTTCGGAGATAAATTGTACCGCTAATTCTATTTCACTAATAACGGGAATATTACTTTTTCTAGCCTGTTCTAAAGGCTTGATGTCTAAACGAACTCCAGGGCTAACGATGATCACATCTTGCTCTGTGAATGTTTTTAAAACATGCTTACCTAGCTCGGCAGTGTAATCTAAACCTTCTAAAGCATCTAAAGCATCCTTTAGGTCACTTTTATTAAGTTCATCGGTCACAGTAACTTTAAGCCCTTTTTTGACAAGTAACTTTGTCGCTGAAACACCACTTTTTCCAAGGCCTACTACTAAAGCCCGCATTCCCTTTTTTAACTTCTCCATTTATACCCTCTCTCTATCTTAACTTTAATGTGGCTAACCCTAGCATCGCTAGAACTAACGAAATAATCCAAAACCTCACTGTAATTTGAGGCTCTGCCCATCCTGACAACTCAAAATGGTGATGAATGGGAGCCATTCTAAACACTCTTTTACGAGTGGTTTTGAATGATATTCTTTGGGTAATCACAGAGATTGCCTCCACCACAAAGATTCCACCCACTATCGCCAACACAAATTCGTTTTTAGTAATCACTGAAATAGTTCCTAGGGCGGCGCCTAAAGCTAAAGAGCCCACATCGCCCATAAACACCTGGGCGGGGTAGGTATTAAACCAAAGAAAACCCATTCCACTACAAACAATAGCGGCACAGAGAATAGAAATTTCACCTGCCTCTTTTACAAATGGAATATAAAGATATTCTGCTAACTTCACATGACCTGCTAAATAGGACAAAATTCCGAAAGTAAGTGCCGTAGTAATAATAGGACCAATCGCTAATCCATCTAGGCCATCGGTTAAATTTACCGCATTAGAAGAGCCGACAATTACCAACCAAGCAAAGGCAAAATAAATCCAGGAGATCTGGGGAGTGACCGTTCTAAAAAAGGGAACATTAAGATTGGTATCCACTTTAAGAACTACAAAAAGAATATAAATAGTAATAACGGTAAATAAAGTTTGAAGAAACATCTTTACCCGTTCAGATAATCCCTTAGAATTTTTTTCTGTAATTTTTTTATAATCATCTAACCAACCGATAAATCCAAAGGACAGCATAACGCCCAAAACCAGCCAAATATATTTGTTGGTGAGATCTGCCCACAACAAAGTAGAAACTGTGACACTTAACAAAATAAGAATTCCACCCATCGTGGGAGTTCCAGTTTTTTTCAAATGAGATTGAGGGCCGTCTGTGCGAATGGTCTGCTGATATTGCTTTCGAGTGAGAATCTTTATAAAATGGGGGCCTAAAACCAAACTTAAAATGAACGCAGTTAAGCCGGCACCTAGAGCTCTAAAGGTAATGTATTTAAATACATGAAGTGCATGGAAAGACCCATGCATTGGATATAACAATTGATATAACAAACTCTTCTCCCGGGCTTGGTTTATAAAAATACGCCTGAACGAGCAAGCTAAAACTGATAAATTCATGAATATATTGCATTATTTAACTAAAAATACCAGGCTATTTTAGCGATGCCATGCGTAAATTTCTGAATTTAGCAAGATGGAGAAGGGGGGCTATTTCAATGAATTGAGAAGAAGGTCCAGTTTAATACCCCTAGACCCTTTGATAAATACGATATCTTCAGGGGCTAATAATGAAATTAGCCTCTCCCTTGCCACCTCCACCGAGGGGACATGAACTACTGAAACTTCCGGACATTGCGTTCTTAATTTTTCTGAAATTTTTTCTGCGTCACCTTGAACCGTCATGACTAAAAGCGAAGGATTTTTTTCCCTCACCCAATCTACTAAAAAGGCCGCTATCTCCTCATGAAGAGCCGCTGAAAAAGCGCCCAACTCTCTCATCTCACCTAGGACCAACACCTTTCTTTTTAAAGGAGCCATCTTCTTGAGAGAACTAAGCGCAGAGATTAATGCCTTAGGATTTGAATTATAGCTTTCATCGATCACAATTTTATTCTGAGACAATAAAATAATCTCACCTCGATGAGACGCTGGGCGAATGTTAGATAGCCGACTCTTCATTTCGGATACCGACACTCCCGCTAATTGGGCCATCGCCATGGCAGCAATAATATTTTGAGCATGGTGTTCCCCAAAAATAGGAAGAGAGATTGCGATCTGTTCTCCCTTTATTTTAATTTCAAGTTTTAAAAATCCTGTCTCCGGATCCATAGAACTATTTTCCAAAAACACATCGGCGGTGGGCTCTTTAGTCGAATAGCTCTGAATGATAAAATCCCGATCTAAAGATGGCTGAAAATTACTTTTGTAGGCCTCCATCACCCAAGGATCATCTGCGTTTAAGGCCAATCCCTGAGTTTGAGAATCTTTTGCAAAAAAATCAAACATCTCTTTTTTGGCTCGATAGATTCCCTCATGACCCCCCAATTTTCCAATATGCGCATCGCCGATATTAGTAATCAGACCATAGTGCGGTCGGAACCGTTGGCAAAGCTCTGCAATTTCACCAAAATCGTTCATTCCCATTTCAAGAACTAAATTTTTAGTTTGTTCATTAACCAAACAAAGGGTTCGAGACACTCCCATCAAATTATTAAAACTTGCGGGCGAACTCACCGTGAGGTCGCCCAAAAGAACATTCAACATATCTTTAGTTGAAGATTTTCCAGCACTCCCCGTAATAGCAAACACTCGCCCTTGAAACATCGATCTTAAGTTTTCACCGATAGTAATTAAGGCCCGTAGTGAATCTTTAACTTTTATTGTAGGAATTCCTAGGATCGAGGATGACTCGCATATCACCCCTGTAGCACCAGCCTTAATGGCCTGTGGAATAAAAGCATTACCATCAAAATGCTCCCCTCTTAGGGCCAGGTAAATATCTCCAGGCTTTAGGGTTCGGGTATCTGTAGAAATACTGGTAACTTTTATCTCTGTATTTCCCTCGGAGATCAAATCCCCACGGGTCCACTCTGCAATTTTTTTAAAGGTAATCGAAGAAAACATTAAAGT
>JABMMY010000212.1 GCA_013205415.1 Deltaproteobacteria bacterium | reverse complement strand
TATTGAGGACCTTAAAACTTCACACCGTATGTGAAGAGGCTAGGTGTCCGAATGTTTCAGAATGTTGGGGTGGGGGCACGGCTACAGTTATGTTAATGGGAGATACCTGCACAAGAGCCTGTCGTTTTTGTCATGTGAAAAGTGGAAACCCTAAGGGTGTTTTAGATCCTAATGAGCCAAGTAACGTAGCTCTTGCCATAGCCGAGCTAAAATTAAGATATGTTGTTTTAACCTCCGTAGATCGTGATGATCTAGCCGATGGCGGTGCCGATCATTTTGCTAGAACAGTGGAAGAGATTAAAAAGAAAAGCCCAGACACCTTGGTTGAGGTCTTAATTCCAGATTTTCAAGGGGACGAAAAAAGTATTGAGAGAATTTGTCTTTCTGGTGTTGATGTGATCGCACATAATATTGAAACGGTTTTGCGATTAACTCCAACGGTAAGAGACATTCGATGCGATTATAATCAATCGTTAGAGGTCTTAAAAAAGGTAAAAGAATGTTTTCCAAAGATCTATACGAAATCATCGATAATGGTTGGACTTGGTGAAACAAAGGATGAAATCTTTCAAGCAATGGATGATTTGAGAAGGGTGGGCGTTCAGATAGTGACCTTCGGGCAATATTTACGACCTACTAATTGGCATTTGCCGGTCACCGAGTACGTTCATCCCGATGTTTTCAAAGAGTATGAAAAAGTAGGTTTAACAAAAGGGTTTTTAAGTGTGCCTTCAGGGCCCTTGGTCAGAAGCTCATATCGAGCCGCTGAAAAATTTCTCGAGGGTATTTTGCGTTCGGGAGCCCACTAACTATGGAATCAGGAATGGCCGTCATGAAGAAAAAAACTAAGAGTCAATCGACAGTGACCTCAAAAAAAACTGGAAAAGCAGAGGCGGAGTCGGCAGTAAAAACGGTTTTAAGATCCGATTGCTTTAGAATTATGAATGAAGATGGATCTGTAGATTTGAAGGCAGATCCCAAGCTAGACAAAACACTTCTTCTTAATATCTACCGACACATGGCCCTCACACGGGCCTTTGACGAGCGCGGAATGATGTTGCAGCGCCAGGGACGAATTGGTTTTTACGTTCCCTCCTTTGGTCAGGAGGCGATTCAAATAGGGACCGCAGCCACCTTGGAAAAGAGGGACTGGGGATTTCCCTCCTACCGTGAGCCGGGGCTATTTTTATATCGGGGTGCAGATATCTTTTCGATGCTGTGTAATCTGCTAGGTAACAGCGGGGATCTTTGTAAGGGACGACAGATGCCGGTTCATTATAGTTTTTCAAAATTAAAACTATTTAGCGTTTCAAGCCCGATCGCTACACAGCTAATTCAGGCCGTCGGTGTGGCTATGGCCTCTAAAATTTCTAAAACAAAAGAGGTTGCGATCTCCTATTGTGGAGATGGTGGAACCTCTGAAAATGACTTTCACTCAGGGCTTACCTTTGCGGGGGCTTACCAGGCCCCAGCAGTTTTTATTATTACCAACAATCAATATGCGATTTCAGTTCCGCTTAGCAAACAAACAGGGGCGAAAAGACTCGTCGATAAGGCCGTGGGTTATGGAATGCCAGGAGTGGCGGTTGACGGCAATGATGTGCTTGCAGTTTATTTAGCTACTAAAGAGGCTGTTGATAGAGCTAGGCGTGGAGATGGGCCCACGCTCATTGAATGTGTCACCTTTAGAATGGGGCCCCATTCTTCATCGGATGATCCTAGTCGATATCGAGATGAAAAAATGTTTCAGGCCTGGGCAAAGCGAGACCCCATTAAACGATTTAAAAACTATTTAGAAACTAAAAAACTTTGGGATGAAAAAAAGGAAAAATCACTTCAAGAGGAATTAAAGGCCCAACTTGCAGAGGCGGTGGAGCGAGCAGAAAAACAGCCCGCACCTACCCTGGAAGATCTTTTTGATGATGTTTTTTCTGAGTTAACACCCCAGCTAAAAAAACAAAAAGCGGAGCTATTGTACGAGGGAGAACTTCGTGGCAAGTTTGAAAACACCAGTGAGGCATTTCCACTTTAAGAGGCAAATATGGCGATATTAACGATGGTTCAGGCGGTTAGAGATGCACTAATGTGCGAGATGACTCACGATTCTCGAGTTGTTTTAATGGGTGAGGATGTGGGTGTTGCCGGTGGCGTTTTTCGAGCTACAGAGGGGCTACAAAAAGAATTTGGAGAGGATAGAGTTCTCGACACCCCCTTGAATGAAGGTGGCATTATCGGAATGGCAATGGGAATGGCCGTCAATGGACTAAGACCCGTTCCTGAAAATCAGTTTATGGATTTTATTTATCCAGCCTTTGACGAAATTGTAAGTGAGGTCGCAAAAATTCGTTACCGTAGTGGAGGTGAATTTACCTGTCCCATGGTTATTCGAACTCCTTATGGCGGAGGAATTCGTGGCGGCCACTATCACTCACAAAGTTCAGAGGCCTATTTTATTCACACACCAGGACTGAAGGTGGTAGTTCCCTCTAATCCCTATGATGCTAAAGGATTATTAATTAGCTCAATTCGGGATGAGGATCCTGTAATGTTTTTAGAACCGAAACGATTGTATCGCTCTGTAAAAGGTGAGGTCCCCGAAGAAAGTTATACGGTCGAAATAGGAAAGGCCTCGATCGTTCGTCCTGGAAAAGATGTCACTGTTCTTTGTTGGGGAGCCATGGTTCCGGTGTGTTTAAAGGCCGCAGAGCTTTGTGCTCCTCGTGGTGCCGATTGTGAAGTCATAGATTTGAGAACACTCGTTCCCCTAGATGAAGAGACTATTTTAGAGTCGGTTAAAAAAACAGGAAGAGTGGTCATCGTTCACGAGGCGCCGAAGACCTGTGGTTTTGGTGCCGAACTTTCAGCCATCATCAATGAAGAGGCCCTTCTATATTTAGAGGCACCTATTGTTAGAGTGACCGGATTGGACACACCCTTTCCGTACGCATTAGAGCATATTTATATGCCCGACCCAGAGCGTGTGGCTCTTGCCGTCGGAAAGGTAAAAAACTTTTAGAGGGAGACAAACATGGATTTTAAATTACCAGATATTGGTGAGGGTGTTCACGAAGGTGAAATAGTAAAGTGGTTAGTGAAATTGGGAGATTCCATTAGTGAAGATCAACCCATGGTAGAGGTCATGACCGATAAAGCTACCGTTGAGATTCCATCTCCTGTTAAGGGAACGGTCTCAGAGCTTCTGGCAAAAGAGGGACAGACGATCGAGGTAGGAAAGGTCATTATACGAATAGCTGAAAACGGAAAAACGGCGCAGCCCACAGCGGCCACCACAGAAACTATGAAGGCACCGACTAGCTCGGTAATGAAGACCACAGAAAGAGTGGTACAGGCGATCCCTTCAGCAGAGGAGCCCCTACCCTTTAATATTTTAGCTACTCCAGCGACAAGAAAATTGGCGAGAGATTTAACGGTAGATATCAAATCGATAAAAGGCACCGGCCTTCACGGACGAGTCACTAAAATGGATGTGCAAATCGCACATGAGGGTCACCAGGCCGCAACGCCAAGATCTTCTCACACCGTGACAGCGGTATCTTTGACCACCACAGCACCTAATGCACGAACAGGGGTCTCGGTGGTGCCCAGGGGCACACTGCAGGTTGTTCCCCTTAAGGGTGTCAGAAAAAAAATCGCAGAGTCGATGGCACACTCCAAGCACACGGCAGCACACTTTACCTATGTTGAAGAGGCCGATATGTCGGCCATTGTAAAACTAAAGGCCTCCGTGGCTGAGGAGGCTAAGGCCAAGGGAATAAAGTTAACCTATTTACCATTTATTATTAAAGCGCTTATTCCAGCGCTAATGGAATTTCCCTATCTAAATTCTTCATTAGACGACGAGAAACAGGAAATTATTTTAAAGGGTGATTATAATATTGGGATTGCTACCGACACCCCTAATGGTTTGATGGTACCTGTCATTAAAGCGGCCGATAGAAAAAGTATTTGGGAGTTGGCCACGGAGATTCAATTCCTATCTGAAAAGGCCAAGACAGGGAAAATTGCGCTTGAAGATTTAAAAGGTGGCACCTACACGGTGACCAACTCTGGCT
>JABMMY010000211.1 GCA_013205415.1 Deltaproteobacteria bacterium | reverse complement strand
TTTTTTTAAAAAAATAAAACTTCACAAAAAAAAATCTGAGCGTGGGTTTAATGCGCGCTAGAACCTCATTTTTTTTAATGACCAAAACCGGCTAGTTCCCCTCCCCTTTATTAGGGCGGGTCTACCCATTAGTCGGGGCCAGGTATTATTTTAAATAGGCCCATTTGAAAGGACGATAATCCTCAATATTAGGATACCAACCCTCTAATCTCGTTTTTTTTAAATAAACTCGCGTGTAAATATAGATCGGTACTACTGGCAATTCCTCTAATAGTATATTTTCAGCAGCCTGAAACAGCTCCATTCTTTTTCGATTATCTATCTCTTTGGCCGCCTGTTTAATTTTTTCATCGTACGATACGTTGGACCAGCCTCCATAGTTATTGCTATGTCCAGACTGAAAAATCTCTAAAAAAGAATTCGGATCATTATAATCGGCAATCCAAGCAGATCTCAGAATCGTAAAGTTTTTCAAATTTTGATTATCCAAAAGCACCTTCCACTCTTGATTCACAAGAGTAACATCAATACCTAGATTTACCTTCCACATCTGAGCAATAGCCTCGGCAATCTTACGGTGACCTTCATCGGTATTATATAAAAGCTCTAGTTTAGGAAATCCTTTTCCTTCAGGATAACCCGCTTCAGCTAAAAGAGATTGGGCCCTCTTAATTTCAGCACCGTTTGCAGGAAGAAGGCCTTTAGGTTGAAAGCCTCCCGTCCCAGGCGGTGTAAAGAATTGGGCGGCAATTTGCTTCACTAAGGTAACCTTATGGGTAATGGCCGTTCTATCGACGGCAAGATTTAGAGCCTTTCTTACCAGTTTATTATCTAAAGGAATTTTTTGAGTATTGAGCCAATAATAATAGGTGCCTAAATAGGGATGTTTCTGCAGGACTCGGCTCTTGTCATTTTCCCAGAAGGGTATTTTTTCGATTGGAATTTGAGCTGTCACATCTAATTCACCTGCACGAAATAATTTTTCTTCGGTGTCCGATTTCGAAATAAAGTGAACATTCACTTGATCCGGTTTTACCTGTTTGGCATCCCAATATTTGACATTTTTTTTCAGTACCATGACCTGATTAGATTTCCATTTTTCAAGAATGAAGGGCCCATTGGTAATAATATTCTCAGGCCGGGACCATCTACTACCAAATTTATCAACTGCCATTTGGGAAATTGGAAACAAAGAGGGCTGGGCTAAAAGTGCTAAAAAATAGAGACTCGGATTTTCTAAAGTAATCTCTAAGTTACTCTCATCTAAAGCCTTAAATCCCACCTGGCTAATATCTTTGATTCGCCCTTCATAAAACTCTCTTCCATTTTTAAAGTGAAATCCAAAACTGGAAAACTCCGCCGCAGTGGCTGGAGTTAGCAATCTTTTCCATGCGTAAACGAAGTCATGAGCCGTTACTTTCCTACCGTCGGTCCACAGGGCCGTTTTTCGGAGGTGAAAGTTAAGCTTCATGCCATCTTTAGAAATTTTCCAACTATCCGCTACACCAGGAAGAATTTTAAGGTCCCGGGGATCCTTGCTGACCAACCCTTCAAAAAGATTTAAGGTAATACGGGTTTCATTCCCTCCTGAACACAAATGAGGGTCTAAATCTCTGGGTTCACTAGAATTACCTACATTTAAAACCATGGGAGCCGCTATTAAAATCTGAAATGAAATAATAGTTATAGTAAACAGCAGTATTCGCATTGGCCTCCTCCCTTTATCAAATCAATGATTTCCAAAGTTATAATTACAGATTGCCTTGAACTTGTCCTGAAAATCCACTAATTCTACAATAAATAGGAGCAATTTAATGGGTGCCCAGTGGAAACAAAAAGGTAAAGTAGAAAATGCGGCCAAACGAGGCCAGTTAATTAGCAAAATCTGTAAGGAGATCATTATCGCAGCTAAGGCAGGTGATCCCGATCCCGCTAATAATGCCAAACTCAGAACTGCTGTAGAGGTGGCTCGAAAACAATCGGTTCCCAGAGAGAATATTGAACGGGCCATTAAAAAAGGGGCCGGACTTTTAGACCCTGTAAATTATGAGTTGGTCACCTTTGAGGGTTTTACGCCCCATAAAATTCCCTGCATCATCGAATGTCTTACCGACAATCGCAATCGCACCTCAGCCGATATGAGAGCTGTTTTTAGAAAGGGCGTATTAGGAGCGACAGGGTCTGTATCCTATTTATTTGATCATTTAGGTTTGGTTGTAGCCTCTCATTCCGATAGTTCTCAAGATCCTGAAGAGGCCGGAATCGAAGCGGGCGCACAGGATGTAAAAAAAGGGGATGGAGAATTTGAGTTCATTTGTAATAAGGCCGATTTAATCGGGGTGACTAAAGAGCTTAATGATAAAGGATGGCAAATCACATTATCAGAGTTTGTTTATCTAGCTAAAGAACCCTTAGAAATAGATATAGCTCATAAACTCGAAATCGAATCCTTTTTGACCGAACTGGATGACAATGATGATGT
>JABMMY010000210.1 GCA_013205415.1 Deltaproteobacteria bacterium | reverse complement strand
ATGTACGGCATGGGCGGCATGGATATGTATGGCATGGGCGGCCTGGGCGGATACGGCATGGGCGGCATGGGCGGATACGGCATGGGCGGCATGGGAAATTACAGTGGAAGCAGTTTTAACGTCGGAATCGGACTGGGTGGTTTCGGAGGTCTCAATTTTGGAGGTTCTAGCTTTAGTGGTGGGCCGGGAATGTACTACTAGCCCCCAACTAATATAGCATTATGTTTTTTACACGGAGAGCGTCTAGAAAGACCTCTCCGTTTTATTTTGGATCAACCTCCATTTTGCAGCAGCAGCTATCATCACCACTGCAACGCACATTACAATAAATAGGGTAAGTGAAATATCCACATAGCCCCTAATTTTTTCAGACACAACTTCACTTTGCGTCCAATTTAAAAAGGTGGTCGTCACCATCTCCCACGCAGCCGTTCCCGTTGTCACAAGAACAAACAGCATGGGAACTAAAGTAATCCAAGCATACTTTAGACCACGAGTTTTAAGGATAATCGTAGTCCCCACACATAAAGCAATAGCGGCTAAAAGTTGATTTGCAATTCCAAACATCGGCCAAATAGTCGCGATGTTTCCTGTAAAAATAAAATATCCCCAGGCAGATACCGTCAGCAATGAGGTCAGAAGGGTTCCTGGCAGCCAATCATTTTTTCCAAAACGGGGCATAACCTTCCCTAGCATCTCCTGTAGTACAAATCTCGCAATGCGCGTTCCGGTATCGATCGTCGTTAAAATAAATAGAGCCTCAAACATGATCGCGAAATGGTACCAGTAGGCCATGAGCCCGTTAAACCCAGGAAGGGCACTAAAAATTTTAGCCATTCCAATCGCCAGAGACACCGCCCCTCCGGTGCGCCCCTCAACCTTTTCCTCCACCTGAGTCTCTAAAACAGGTAGCTCCTCAATGTGATATCCCATTAGATTTAAAGCGGGCATTTTATCCTTGGGAACATTAATCGCAAAATAATCTCCAGGGGCTAGGTGACTCACAGCTATTAGCGCTACAATTCCCACTAACCCCTCAATCAGCATCGCGCCATACCCGATAGTTCGACAGTGCGATTCTTTCGAAACCATTTTAGGTGTGGTTCCGGAGGCTACCAAAGAATGAAATCCAGAAACCGCTCCACACATGATGGTAATAAAAACAAATGGGAATACCTTTCCCGGAATAATAGGACCACCTCCATGAACAAATTCTGTAATCGCCGGAAGTCGCAGGGTGGGATTAATAATAATCACCCCCACTACCAGAAGAAAAATAGTTCCAATTTTTAAAAATGAGGAAAGATAGTCTCTCGGACACAACAATAACCACACAGGAAGTACCGAGGCAAAAAAGCCATAGATCATCAGTGATAGCGTAATCTGATTTTTTGAAAGTAAAAAAATATGTCCCCAGCCACTTTCCGCTACCGCCCGCCCAGCCACTACCGATAATAAAAGGGCCACCACTCCAAAAATAGTCGCTTCGCCTATTTTCCCCACTCTTAAGCGATAGGAATAGATCCCCATCATGAAGGCGATAGGAATCGTCATTGCAATGGTAAAGGTTCCCCACACACTTTCAGCCAATGCATTCACCACCACAATTCCCAGCCCCGCTAACGCAATCACAAGAATAAAAATAATGGCCATCCCCGCTGCAATACCAGCTACAGGACCTATCTCCCGTTTCACAATCTCTGCAAGCGATTTACCGTCGTTTCTAACCGAGGCTACCAAAACAATAAAATCCTGCACCGCTCCGGCCAGCACCACTCCAATTAATAACCACAATAACCCCGGCAAATATCCAAATTGGGCCGCAAGTACAGGACCAATTAAAGGGCCCGCGCCAGATATCGCCGCAAAATGGTGTCCAAACAAAACCCATTTATGGGTGGGATGATAATTTTGTCCGTCATTATGAGTGTGCGCGGGGGTGGCTCTTTTATCGTCTAAAACGCACACCTTAGCGGCGAGAAAAGCACTGTAATAACGATAGGCAATGGCAAGCACACAGAGAACACCGATCATAATAGGTAAAGCCGACACACACACACCCCTTAAAAAAAAATCTAAAAATTATAATTCAAAATCAAAATGTCATATTAAGCTCTCGCCTGGGCCATCAGATTTTTAGCATGGGCCAAACTTGAAGGGCTCACGTCCTTACCAGAAAGTAATCTGGCAATCTCCTTAGCACTATCCTCGATGCTCAATCGTATGATCTGCGTTTCTGTCCGATTCTTATTCCCCTGTTTTTTTACTAAACAATGGGTGTCGGCGTAAACTGCCACCTGAGGAAGGTGAGAGATACATATGACCTGAAAATGGGCGGCCAGCTCTCTCATCTTTCTTCCCACGACATCGGCCACACTTCCAGAAATTCCGGTATCTATTTCATCAAAGACAAGAACGCAGGTTTCCGCATCGGCGGCCAATGTTTTTTTAATCGCCAACATAATTCGAGAAAGTTCTCCTCCAGAGGCCGACTTCACTAAGGGCAACATAGGTTCCCCCGGGTTGCTCGATAATAGAAAATGAACCTTTTCTGTCCCAGAAGGTCCCATGCATTTTAATGTGTTTGCTATTTTTTCATACGCCACATGAAGTTTACTATCGATACCAGAAAGAGACAGTCCGGTAATATTTCTATCTATCTTCACCCATTCAAAATCAAATCTCGCTCCCACCATTGATAGTTCATGAATTTCAGTCTCTACCTTTTTCTTTAAAACAGCTGCGGTTTTTTTGCGAAGGTCGGTTAATTTTTTACTAGCCTTTTCAAGCTCTGCCACCGCCACAATGAGGCGATCGATCCCATCCTGAATTTTCTCCTTAGCAGATTCCAGAGCACCCAGCCCCTCTTCTAAAAAATGAAAGGCCTCCACCAATTCATCCACCGTTTTTACGTTATGTTTTCTACAAAGCTCTTGATAGCCAAACTGTCGTCCACTAGCCTCCTCTAAAGAGGATTCATCCACATCAAAGGCAGCCAATCTTTGCGTTAACGTAAAATGAAGATCCTCTAACTCTGCAGCGACCGATTCCGCTCGTGCCTTTATTTTCTCACTAGGTTCCTCTAGCTTTCCCAAGGTTTTAGATAGCGCCCAAAGTAGAGAGCTTACAGAATTAGAATCTCCAGTTTCTAAATAGGAGATGGCCTCGGTAAGAATCTCTCTCTCTGAAGAAACCTTATCGGCCGATTCGCAAAGGGCAGCGATAGTTTGGTAGTCTTTAATAGTAGGCTGAAACTTTTTTAATTCTTCTAGTCGATAGGTGAGGTAATCTCTGTCTCGCTGCGAGCTAGCAACCCTATCGATAATCGCAGCTATTTCCGCAATAATAGCCTCACAGGATTGGTATTGGGTATGCACCCCCCGTAGCTCCTTGGGGCTGCTAGAAAACTGATCCAAATAGCGAATATGCTCTTGAGGATTCATGAGCCGTTGATTTTCATGTTGGGCAAAAATATCTATCAGCCCCATTCCAATTTCTTTAAGACTTAAACTGGAGACGGCCACATCATTAATCCAGGCCTGTGATCTTCCTTTAGAGGATAGTTGCCGACGGATTAGAATAATCGCATCGGTTCCCTCCAGTTCCACCTCAATGCCCAGTTCTCTCAGTGCCCCAACGGAAGGATGATTGGAACGCACTAAAAACTCTCCCGCCACCGAGGCGGTCTCCGCTCCACCTCTCACCACATCGGACGAGACCTTACTTCCTGTTAAAAAATGCAACGCTAGAATCAAGATCGACTTACCCGCCCCAGTCTCCCCCGTAATCACGTTAAAACCTGAGGAAAAATCTATCTCCAGGTTTTCAATAATAGCTAAGCCTTTTATATTTAGATGAGTAATCACCCATGGAAACTAACACGACCTAAAAAACAGGGTCAACGGATTCCAAAAACTTT
>JABMMY010000209.1 GCA_013205415.1 Deltaproteobacteria bacterium | reverse complement strand
TTAACTTGGCGTGGAGATTACTCCTTAATTTCTGAAGCTGGATTAAGTTTTATTCCCGAGAGTGGAGTGGCTGAACCGCTTCATATCATGACACTAAAAGGTAAAGACAAAGACGGATGGCAGTTTGTTGATGGAAAACTGAGAGTGGGGCCAAAAGGAAATTATGAGAATGGCCTATTAACTAGAGCGTTCATTCCTCTACAGTTAAATAAACAGGGTGGAAGTGTCATCATCGATATTAGTGTAAAAGCGGAAGAGGAAAATGATTCTTTACGTATTTATATAGCTAATCCCGATACCTTTGAAAGAATGCATGTGTTTGCAGGGTCATCGTTATCGGAAAAAAAAGGGGTATCTATTCCTTTGCCAGCCAGTTGGGATAGAGCCGATGTAGTATTTGAGTTTGAAAGTGATGAAAACTGGAACATGGTAGGCCCAGTGATTGAAAATATAAAAGTAGTAAAATAGAGTTTTTCTAGTATTGAAGACGGCCAAAAAGGTATAGCGGTCGAGCTATTTCTAAAAAGCGTCACCCACCCATTTTGCAATTCCATAAGCGGCGCCGGCGGCGAGAGCGCCAATGCTGAGCGTTTGTATAGCGCTTCTCCATGGAGTCGCGACGGTGAATCTTCCTTTAACATATCCAAAAATAAATAAAGAGACGAGAGTCAGGAGAATAGAAACCTCCAAACCCTGTTGAGCGTTTTTAAATAAAAAGTAAGGTGATAGAGGTATGAGTCCGCCAGTGGCATAGGCAAGTCCGATGGTGAAGGCACTTTTAAAGGCTCGATTAGCATCGGGTCGTTCCAGCCCTAATTCAAACTTCATCATAAAATCAACCCACCGTTGTTTATCGGCGCGAATGGCGGTGACTAAAGTATCGACGATAGCATCGTTAATATGATAACTGCGAAAAAGACTTGCAACCTCCTCAGCCTCTACCTCTGGAATCTCTTCAGTCTCCTTTTCCTCTCTTCTTCTTTCGGAATCAAAGTGATGCACGTCGGTTCTTGCTGCTAGATAGCCTCCAAGCCCCATGGCAATCGACCCCGCTGCAATTTCTGCAAGTCCTGCGGTAATAATCAATTTAGAGCTAGAGAAGGCTCCTGATAGCCCTGCAGCTAGTGCAAAGGGGACGGTAAGGCCATCCGACATCCCCAATACGATATCTTTTAGCGTAGCTGAGGCATTAAAATGTTTTTCTTCATGGGTATCGTGAATCATCTCTCCTTGATACCAAGGTTTAATTTTTTTTCAAGAGCTTAGGATTGCACCGAAAATATTGAGGTGTTAGATTCGACCCTACGAATGGGAAAAAAAATTTCAAAATATAAATGGCTGTTAGCGTTGACCCTTACTATAGGAAACGCCACGGAGGGTAAGAATCCACTTTTATCCACCCATTTGTCTCCTGTCGAACAGGAGAGTATTCAGCAGCAGTTGCACCAATTTTATGTAAAGGGCGATAGTTCAGTGATGAATAGGCGACTGCCTAAATTTGATGTGGCCAGCGATAGTGTAAAAACTAGGGCCTCCCTTTTGGCCTCTATACCATCTAGTCACAATCCAAATGAATTTCTACAAAATGCAGCAGGAATAAAAATAACTCCAGACTATCTTAAAAGTAGATGCCAATGGTTGAAAAAAAGATTTCATGTCAGCTGTGACTCTGCCACCTGGTCTAGCATCGAGCCTAGTGACCGAGTAGAAAATTTACTAGAGACATGGGTAACCACCGATGAGGTTATTTACGATTTAGATAAAATACCTACTGAAGGGAATATTCGCGGCGATTTTTGGTCGGGAGATTATTGGCGACTTAATTGGGGGGTCACCTCTTATCGATACAGTAGTGGAAAGAAGGATAAGACCTATCACAGTTCAATTAAAAGCTACTCACAACCGGATGAATGGATTGATCTTGAGCAGGAACTATCTCTTAGTAAAATTTCAAAAGAGATTCTTACCTGGTCCCCCTCTGAAAAGTATGATCTCCTCGTAGGAGATAGTAGTTTTCAGTTAACTCTGGAACAAAAGAGTGAGGGAGCTAATCTTGTAAATTCAAAAGGTGAAGTTGCAGACTGGTTTGGTATTTGTGATGGTTGGGCTCCTGCTTCGGTTTTTGTTCCTCCACCCGTAAAGCCGGTAAAGACCTCGGGTTTCATGGGCCTTAAGATCACTTGGTATCCCGATGACATTCGGGCTCTGGCAAGTCTTGCTTGGACTAATGGGGACTACTCCTACAATCTAGTTGGAAGACGGTGTGATACCAAAAATCCTAAGCAGTATAAAAACGGTAGAATATCGGAAGTGGAATGTGCCGATACCAATCCTGCTACGTTTCATTTAGCGCTAGGCAATTTGATTGGAAAACAGGGAATTCCTTTTATTATGGATGCAAGGTTTGATGCCGAAGTATGGAATCAACCGGTTCTGTCTTATGAGCTTAATTATTTCAATCCTCTTTATCCACGGAAACGAAGTAAGGATTGGCGAGAGGTGATGGTTTCTTACGATGATAAATTTAAGAAAAAAGATCGCTTTCAGAGGCCACTTACGCGGGGATATCGGGTGGAAAATAAATATTTTGATGGGGGAGTGAAGTCTATAGTGGGCGTTCAGGCCACGCTGGTTTATTTAGCTGAATATGAAGCCAACTTTAATCTCCAGCCTGCGAGCAATATTACAGAAAGAGTGACCTATACTTACGATCTCGAACTTCACGAAAAAAACGGAGAGCTAATTCCCATGGGAGGCGAATGGCACAATAATACCCACCCAGATTTTTTATGGACGCCTCAAAGAGATGCTGTTGTCATGGCAAAATGGGATGCTGAAACTCCTGAGGTTGATCTTTCTGAAATTCCTAGTAGCGAATTAACCTCAATTGCAAAAAAGGCTTCAAAAAATGCCTATCCCTTATGTTCTGTTTTAGAGCAACTCATTCAATCTTCTAGTGGAAAAGCTACCTATCATTGCGTGAAATAGTATTTTAACAACTAAAAACCTCTCAAGTATTGAACTGGAATTGGTTTTTGCTGTGGTGGATTTAGTTTTTGTGCAGCTTGAATAGGCCAGTAGGGATTTCTAAGTAGTTCTCTGGCCAGAAAAACTAAATCAGCTTTTTCAGTAAAAACAATTTCATTGGCCTCAAAAGCATCGGTAATTAAGCCTACGGCAGCAGTGGCAATACCAGTTTTATTTTTTATCTCTGCTGAAAGTGGAACCTGGTAGTGC
>JABMMY010000208.1 GCA_013205415.1 Deltaproteobacteria bacterium | reverse complement strand
CCTTATGAGCATACTCATAATTTTAGATTGTTACGAGAGGAACAGTTGTTAGAAATGATGAAAGAGAGTCAACGAGTGATTGAGGTATTAGAGGAAGTTTATCGTCCAGAGGGATTTAACATGGGGTTGAATTTAGGGCAGGCGGCTGGAGCAGGTATTAAGGACCATTTGCATTTGCATGTGGTTCCCAGATGGAATGGGGACACCAATTTCATGCCTGTCATTGCAGAAACAAAGGGAATGCCAGAACATTTGCAGACCTGTTTTGATAAATGCGAAGTGGTGTATAGGAGAAAAATAAAATGAAGGGTTTAAAGATCATTCCGATGTTTCTGATTTTGATGGCGCTTACTTATGCGGGAATGTTGTTTGTTCAGGCCAATAGTGACGAAGTGATAGTGCGACTTGGCCCCTCGCAATCACCGCCTCTTGCCATTGGTTTTGTGGTTTTAACAAGTGTGTTTCTTGGGATGGTGGTGTGTGGAACATTGTGCAGTATAGAGATGCTTGCGTTGTATGTACAAAACAGAAAATTAAAGAAAAAAATAATTAATTTCGGCGCTCCAGCTAAAGTGGCAACGGCTCCTATAGTCGGTGATGTGGTGACGCCTAAAACTTCAGGAAGATTTACGTGAATTGAGGGTTGGGGATGAAACTTCTGTTTTTAGGATTAACTCCAAGCAGGGTATTTCAAAGTACGGTGATCTCGCATGGTTTTTCTTGCGTTGTTTCCAAGACAATTCCTACCATGAATAGATCTCGTAAATTTGAGATGATAGTTTGTGCGGTTGATAGGAAGTCGGACTTAAAAAAATTAAAAATCATAGACAAGCGATTTCCGCAAAGTTGGGTGTCGGTGGTGATTGAGAAGAAAAGGCTCGATGAGCCTGAGTTTTATAGTGCACTGATTGAGAATGAATTTAAAAATACGGTCTGGTTGTCCGATACCTGGGAATCTCTTTTCTGGTTTTCTTATCAGCAAATGCTAGAGTCTAGAAATAATGCTTCTAAAGTGAAAATTTTAGAGAAGGAGGTGTTTCAGTTTAGAGTTAAGACTATGGCTCTTTCTGAGGCATCGAATAAGCTTTTGGACAAGTTTAATAGAGATGTGGATTTAGTTGAAAATATTCAGCGAGTCTTACGACCCAGATTCTCGCCGCATATTCCGGGAATTAATCTAAGTGTAAAATATATTCCGGCTTCAGGTGGTGGGGGAGATTATTATGATATTTTTGAGTTCGGCGATAAAAAGCGATTCGGAATTCTTTTGGCAGACTCTAAAAGCCATGGGATGGCGGCAGCGCTTCTAACGGTGTTGTTGAAATTACGACCTGAAGAGATGAAGGATAGATTTCCAGATTCAAAATCTTTTATTACATTTTTAAATCAAGAGATTAAGACGGTTCACGATAAAATCGGGTCATCTATCTCTTTGTTTTATGGAATATTAGATAGGGCTTCGTTAACGTTTCAATATACGGCAGCAGGAAGTTTGAAACCGATTTGGTGGCGGGGAGGGAGATCTAAATTGGTTCCTAGTTCGCAGAATCCTGAAGTGGGTGGGAGAGATCATTTTGAATTCAGAGAAAATACATTGCAATTACAGCCGGGCGATTTGATGATTTTATATACTAATGGGGTTGAAGCGCCGTTGAAGAAGAAAAAAATGCTGTGTGAGGAGAGAATTTTAGAATTATTAAAGAAAAGGGAACCCTCTCCTGAACCTTTGGACGTTCAAAATGAACTGATGGGGGTAATTGATGAATATACAGCCAAGAAGAAATTGAAAGACGATTTAACATTAATTCATTTAGCGGTCGATGAGAGAGCGATGTATGTAGCTAAAGCTGAGGGTGATTAATTTAAATAAATTCTCGGTACGCGTGAGGAAATCCCACATAAAATTTCATAGGGAATGGTTCGGGCCCAGTTGGCGAGGTCCCATGCGGTTATTTCATGTTTTCCCTCTTTTCCAATTAAGGTAACTAGGCTTCCCTCTCTTACTGAGGGGATTAAGGTGCAGTCTATCGCTGTGAGATCCATGGAGACTCGGCCGCGAATGGCGACCTTCCGTCCCCCTAGTATGACGTAGCCTTCGTTGCTGAGTAGTCTGGGGAGGCCGTCGGCGTAGCCAATGGAGAGAGTTGCAATTTTCTCTCTTTTCTTTGCGGTGTAGGTTCGCCCGTATCCTACGGTATCTCCGGTTTTTATCGACTTGAGGGTGAGGACGCGAGTTTTCCAGGAGAGGGCGGGAATTAGGGCTTCAGAGCTTGCGATGCGGGGATTGGGGGAGATGCCGTAGAGGCCGATGCCGGGACGTACGGAGTAACTTAAACCTAGTTTTTTTCTTAAAATGCCACCGGTATTTGCAATATGAATTTTAGCGTCAGTTTGAATGAGCTTTCGGTGTAATAGTTCTTGGTAGACGGAGTGGAAGGTATTGACTTGAGAATCAACAAACTTAGAGATCCCATTTTCACTTTCTGCAAAGTGAGTGGCAAAGCCGGAGAGTTTGATGCCGATGCGTTGGAGGGTGGTAAAGGCTTCGGGCATTTCCTCAAGGAGAATACCTAGACGATGCATGCCGGTATCAAGTTTTAGGTGAATGTCAGGAAGCTTTTTGTGATGGAGGAGACTTTTTAGGTGATTGAGACTGTGGATGATGGGAGTGAGTCGGTATTTGTTATAGGCATCTAGTTGATGGGGGAGAAATCCGTTCAGTACCCAGATGGAGATGGCGTAGGGAATTTTTTTTCTGAGTTCGATAGCCTCCTCGAGTGTGGCAACGGAGAGAGTGTGGCAACTACCTCGAGAGACGAGGGCTTGGGATACGGGCAGAAGGCCGTGGCCGTAAGCGTCGGCTTTGACTACGGGAACGATCTCTTTTTGCGAGAGACTACGTAGCGTCACCAAATTTTTAATGATTGCCCGAATAGATATTTCAGCCACAGTTCTATACGGAAATTGAAACAAAGTCCCCATCCCATCTAGTCTAACTTTTTTGGGGACGGAGGCCAAGTTGATAAAGATAATAGAGTTTTTAACGAGTACGGTAAAAAAATCCTTTATATAGACTAAAAAGATGTCTTTTGAAGGGGGAAATATTTGATATCCCCATTTTAAAGTGTCGTAAGGGGAAAAAATATTGGATTAATGATTTTTATCCTGTGTGAAGCAATATTTTGGCATAGGAGGGCCTTTATGCTTGGAATGTTATATTTTTTGTTTCTTTAATATTAAGGAGGAGCCTGACTGGCTCTCCATTTAGAGACGTCGTCAGATTTTTCATCCATCCAGACGACATCGCCATAGAAGTATTTTTTGAGAAAGGGTTGTTTGACTCTGCCTTTAGTTTT
>JABMMY010000207.1 GCA_013205415.1 Deltaproteobacteria bacterium | reverse complement strand
CGCCAATACGCACCAGCGACAGATAGAAGTTTAAATTTTCCAAGACGAGATGTGTTAGGAACGTGAGGTCCCCGGCAGAGATCTATAAAGTCCCCCTGCTTATAAGCACTTACCACCTCACCTTGAGGTAACCCTTCAATCAGCTCGGCTTTATAGTGCTCATTCATCCCTTTAAAAAGCTTGATCGCCTCATTTCGTTCGATCTCTTGGCGATGAACATCGAGTTTCTTTCCAGCAATTTCAGCCATCTTTTTTTCAATGATAGGCAGGTCTTCTTGGGTGAGTTGCTTAGGACAATCGATGTCGTAAAAAAAACCGTCCTCAATCACTGGACCAATGGTTATCTGCGCGGAGGGGAAAAGTTCTTTAATTGCCTGAGCTAAAAGATGGGCTGTTGAGTGACGAATGACCTCTAATCCCTCTTTACTATCGCGAGTAATGATAGCCAGTTCACAATCGGATTCTAAAGTTTTTGTAAGATCAATGACGGTACCATTAAGCTTTGCAGCCACAGCGGCCTCTTCAAGACGACGCCCAATACCAGCAGCCACCTGTTGAGCAGTTATCGAACCCTCAAAAGTACGCTTTGAACCGTCTGGTAAGGTAATAGCAATTGATTTCATGAGTCGGAAAATTTGAGGGCTGAAGTCATAAAGTCTAGTCCGGATTCTTGAAGACTGGCGCCTGTGAAATGGGTAGATACAAATACAAATAACATTGAAATTAAATGTATATCCAAAGGGGGCTAAAGATCAAGCGGAATAGAGATTTAAGAAAAATCTACCCAGTCCTTAAATTTTTCGATCTCTCCTTGAGTACATTTAAAAAAGAGATCTTTAATCTTTTGAGTGATCGGTCCGGGTAAACCATCTCCAATTTGGTGATGGTCAATCTCTCGAATAGGAGTGACCTCCACTGCCGTTCCCGTAAAAAATACCTCATCTGCCACATACAGCTGATTTCGAGTGATATTCTCCTCTTTTATTGAAATTCCCAACTCCTTTGCAATTTTAATCACAGAATCTCTAGTGATTCCCGGCAAGATGTAACCCACCGATGGAGTGATAATTTCATTGTTTTTTACAATAAAAATATTCTCGCCCGATCCTTCAGCTACAAAACCATGCGGGTCTAATAAAATCGCTTCATCAAATCCCTCTAAAGTGGCCTCTCTTCTAGCTAAAACAGAGGTTACATAGGCCCCTGAAATTTTTGCAAGAGGGAGAGAGGAGGAAATATCGGCTCTTCTAAAAGTAGAGGTTTTTACCTTTACCCCTTTAAGATGACCTTCATCTCCCATATATTTTCCCCAGGCCCAAACTGCTATGGCCGTATGAACCTTGGGGGTTTCAGGGAGTTTGAGCCCCCTAACCGTATCATTGATGTAAGCAATGGGTCTGACGTAACAGGATGTGAATCCATTTTCCAAAATTAATTCATGGGAGGCTTTAGTCAGATCTTTTGAAGAATAAGGAATGCAATAACCCATGACTCGTATGGAATCCAAAAACCTACCAAAATGGTCTTCGGGTCGAAAAAGTCCGATTCCTAATTTACTAGAATAGGCCCGAAGCCCTTCAAAGACAGCGCCTCCGTAATGGAGGCTATGCGACAAAACGTGAACTGTAGATTTGGCATAGGGAGTTATTTCTCCGTCCATCCATAAGTATTGACTATCTGCGACAGTAGTATCTGCCATATATTACCTCTCGTCTTCGTAGCGAATATTAGAAAGTTACCATATAATAAAAGCTAAGAACCACAATAAAATTTTTAGTCCTCAACCTGATTAAGTTGCTGACTTAAAAGTTTTCTTTTTTGGAAACCATCATGAAAATGCTTCTTCTTAAGATACTCAGCTTGGCCATGGTTTCTAATTTACTTTGGGCAGCAGATGAAAATGTGATCGAGAAACAACTTCAAGAAATTGGGGCTATTCCTAATGAAGAGGTGGTAGTTGTCCAAAGAAAATTTACCCGAAAAAACTGGCGACATGAATTTTCTCCCGTAGGGTTTGGAGGAGTTCCCTTTGGAACCTATCGCAGAACTCTATTGGGTTCAGCAAGCTACACCTTACATGCCAATGACTGGTTGGGCTTGGAACTTTTTGACTTTTCCTATAACAAGAATTTTTTCAGCTCTTTTTTAAGTGATATTAATGACAATTCTTCAGGGACAAAAATCTTTCTTGATTATCAAAAATTAATCTATTTTATGACCGCGGGAGTGCAGTTGACCCCTTTTTATGGAAAGGTCTCAACCTTCTCAAGATGGCTCGCTTACGTGGAACCCTATTTTTCCTTAGGACTTGGGGTTGCAAAAACAGAAACCAATTCCTATCTTGCCGGTTATCCTGGCCTAGGCTTACGGGTTTTTTTTACAGAATGGTTTTCTATGCGGTTGGAATTTAGAGATTATATTTACAACGAGAAAAAACGTGATGGCAATAATGAACTAAGAAATAACTATGCCATGACACTCGCTTTAAGTTTCTGGCTTCCCAAAATGCCGCGATAATAATTTTTAATTTAATACCCTCTCTCAAGGATACGACTATGAAACAGATCAAGTTTTCCTTCTGGATTCTCCTTCTACCCACATTTCTCTGGGGAGCCGGGCCTGGGAACTCCACCTTTGAGTCTGGAAAAAAACAATTTGAAGGTGGAAATTACGAGCGGGCCATAGAGATTTTTACTCAGGTCATATCCAGCTCGACAGACTCCGCACAAAAAAATAGGGCCTACTATTATGAAGGTCTAGCCCTATTTGAGCAGGGACTCTACTTTTCTAGTTACATCGCATTTAGAAATGTCCTATTAGCTGCCGATGATAAAAGTCGCGAGCTTTATGAAAAATCGATTAAAAATGCTGCAGTTATTTCCGACAGATTAAACATGATAGAAAAACTGGGAAGGATAATCGACAAACTTCCCGCGGGCTTTATCCCCGGTTCAGTAGCGGGCATTGCTCATTATGCGCAGGGAGTTTATCACTTTGATATCGGGCAAACCGATTCGGCTCTTAGTCACCTTAAATCGGTGGCTCCCGAAAGCCAGTTTTACGACAAAGCCTTAATGTTCTTAGGTATTATTTCAACGAAAAAAAAGGATTACAAAGAGGCTAATTTCTACTTCGGAAAACTACTCGATATGTCTCGTGGAAAAAGAGATCTATTTCCACAACAGGAACTGGCGCGTCTTAACCTAGCAAGAACAGCCTACACCATGGGAAATATAGAAAAATCGATTGAGCTCTACTCGCAATTTGTAAGTTCCTCTCCCCATTGGTTAACGGTATTACAGGAGGCCAGTTGGCCGCTAATGAGAGTAAACGACACCACCGTATCGTTGGGAAATCTTCATACTGTCCTATCTCCATTTTATAGAGAGGACCTCGTAGGAGAATCTTATGTATTAAAAGCTACGATTCTTTTTTCACTTTGTAAGTATGAAGAGATGAAACGAACACTCAATCAGTTTTTTAAAACCTACGATCCCATTATTCGGGGGATGCAGCAAGAGACCTCCTCCTTAGGATCTGGGGATGCTTTCTATCGTGCTTTTTCGGAGGGAAAAGGAATTAACCTCGCATTCTTAAATTACGTCAAAAGAGATGCTGGAATGAGTCGTGATGTAAAAACGTTAAATACACTCAAGATGGAACGAGCCAACCTGGCTCGCTTTCCCAAAAATTCTCAGATTAATAATATGATTAATTTAATTGATGATGCTCAGAAAAATTTGGGCAATGAAATGGGAATCACACTTCAAAAAATTCACCGAAAAAAACTTTCTGATCTTCTAGATCAAAGAGAGCAGGCCAATTATCTAAAGGTAGAAATTGTAACGGGTGAAAAGGAGATGATCGAAGGGCAAAAAGGACTCCCCCCCAAGCGAATTACCGACGTAGAGACATCGGTGGCTGCCGGATATCACTTCTGGCCATTTACCGGCGAGTATTGGGAAGATGAAATGGGAACCTACGTTTATACGACGGAGAATGCTTGTGTTAACTAATATTACAAAAATTTTAATCTGGTTACCCTTAGTGGCTATGGCAGCCGACAAGGACTATGAAAATTTTAATTTGCCCTATAAACCGGCGACACCTGCAGCTCCGGAATCAAAACTAGCTTACCAAAGCCCAAGGGTAAGTTTGCGTGGAAAAAAACTTACGATCAAAGAGCCTAGTCTTAATCACCAGCTTTTTGTGTTTGCCAAAGAGGCCTTTATTACAGAAAAAAGAGACGAGGCAATCAAGTTGCTTCGACAGGAGATGGATTCAGGATTAAAGGCTAATCGAGATAACATGCTTCTGAGACTAGGACAGCTCTACGCGGAAAAGTATATGGAGCTTTCCTATCGAGAAAATGAATATTTCAGCCAGCAATTGCAGTTGCATGAAAAAAAGAAGGAGACCGATCCCAAGGCGGTGTCTCCTCGATTAGATAATGGTCGTTCCCAGAAATATTTGGCGGAAGCACTCGGAATCTTTTATGGTTTAGAAAAAGAATTTCCTAAACATCCAAAAATGGATGAGGTTATCTTTTTCATTGGATTCGTGGAATTAGAGGCCGGTAATCTTAAAAAAGGCTCCGCCTACTTAGAACGGGTTATAAAAAGCTATCCTAATAGTCGTAAGTGGTCCGAGGCTGTACTTTATGTAGGTGATTATTACTTTGATAATCACCAATTCAAAGCAGCTGCCGTAAGATATCAAATGTTATTCAGTAAAAGTTCGAGTTTGAGAGATTACGCAGAATATAAGCTGGCCTGGTGTGAACTTAATATTGGGGATCCTAAAAAGGCTCTGCGAAGTATGAAAAAACTGGTGGAAAGGCTTGATAAAAATACGGAGCCAGGAAAATTTAATCTTAGAGACCAGGCCTTAAAAGATCTTGTTTTATTCTATGGTGAAGCCGAAAGCGTAGACGATGCAGTAGCATTTTTTACTGAAATGCAGAGCAAAGAAAAAGCCCTTTCTAATTTGCGTTTAATCGCAGATATTTTTCGAAGCAAAGCCAAGGATGAGGCTGCGATTAGAGCCTATACGAAACTGATTGAAGAGTTTCCAGATGGATTGGATGCTCCAAATTTATACCTAGGGCTATATGAAAGCCAAGCACGTATGGGTAAGGCGCCTGCAGCCACAAAAACCCTGCTCTCTGCCCTAGATAAATTTGGCGAAAATTCGGAGTGGGCAAATAAGTTTCCCGAAGATAAAACTCAGGAAAGAAAATCTGCATTCGACACAGTTGCAGGAGAGGCAGCTAAGGCAGCATTCTTCCATCACAATGCGGCTCAAAAAAGTGCTAATAGAGGTCACTATGATTACGCTCTAAAAATCTATGCGGGTATTCAGAAAAATTTTCCTGGATTTCAAGATCGTAAAAAAATTGCTTTTTTTCAAGGGGAAGCACTTTTTAATTTAGAGAAATGGCTGGAGGCATCCAAAAGTTATATGGTCGCGGCTCGGATGGCCCCTAAGGACAAAATGAGTAGTGAGTCGGTTTATAACGCTCTTCTGGCCTTAGATAAATTGACTGCAGCAGGAGCTAAATTAGATCGCTACAATAAAACAGAACAAAAGACGGTGGACCAAACTCCAGAGGAAATTCCAGCGGCTGAGGCCAACTTTATTGAGGTGAGTGAATATTATGTAAAAGAATATCCCACTGGAGATAGAGTGGTAGATGTTCAGTTTCGAATGGCCTCTATTTATTATCGTCGACATCATTTTGATGAAGCCCAAGCAGCTTTTAAAAATATTGCTCTCAAGTATCCTGCGCATCGCAGTGCTACTACAGCGGCGCATATCGTACTTGATATTGATAATATTAAAAAAGACTATACGTCGTTGACCTCTCACGCTCAGGAATTTACTGCAATTAAAGGCTTGGGAGATGTGCAGTTTCGTAATGAGCTAAACACTATCGTAGGTGAGATAGACTTCAAACAGATTGAAACCTTTGAAGCTAAAAAAGAATGGTCACAGGCTGGATTAAATTATTTGAAATTTTATGAAGGAAATTCTAAAGGTCCACTCGCTGAAAAAGCTCTTTATAATTCTTATGTGAGCTATCAAAAACAGGGAGATCTTGAAAAGACCTCTGAGAGTGCAAAATTATTTTTAGTTAAATTCCCTAAAAGTGAGTACTCGGGAAAAATCATGCTGAATTTAGCGCAGGAATCTGAAAAACAGTATGATTTTGAAACGGCCCAGAAACAGTACCAAGATTTTTATAAAAAGTTTCCTGAGGATAAAGAGGCCAAAAAAGCACTTTATAATGCCGCAGTTTACGCAGAGCTATTGGAATATAATAAATTGGCGCTACAACTTTACGATACCTATCTGAAGGAGGGTAACCCCTCAGGTAAGGAGACTAAAGCGATTGAGATATCAAAGGCCAAGCTTTTTAAAAAAGAGAAGGAGATGAATAAGGCCGCTGCCATTTATCTAAAACTCACTAAAGATAGTAAATCTGCCGCGGAGAGAATGGAGATTCTCGGAGAACTGGCTAAAAGTTTTGAAAAGGCGGGCATGAGTGAAAAAATTGGAAGTGTCGTGCTGGAAATTAAAAAAATAGCACAGGCTAATAAAAGAGTGGTCCCGACAGGACATGCAGCGTTTTTCTTGGGAGCAAGCTATTTTAAAGAGGTTGATAAAGAAAGAAAGAAATACGATGCCATCAAACTGAGATTTCCTGAGGCCGATCTTTTGGTTTTAATGAAGAAAAAGTTGAAGGCGCTAAGTAAGCTATCCAAAACCTATGATGACGAAATTGAAAGAGGGGTTCCCGAGTGGGGAATTGCAGCACTATATGAAAAAAGTACGGCTTATGAAACCTATGTGTCACAGTTTCGTAGTCTAAAGATCCCTTCTCGATATAAGCCAGAGGAAAAAACAGAGGCAGAGGCGGGATTAAAACAAATTGATACTACACAGATTGCACCCTTAGAAAAGAAGGCGCAGGAAATTCTGAGTGTGTGTGCTGAGAGAGCTTCTCAGTTTCATGTGATAACCGATTATGCGAAAAAATGTCGAGACAAAGCCAAGAAAATCGAAGGACAGTTTGAGCCGACTGGGATCAGTCCTCAACCCTCTTATTGGAGTACTAAGGGTCCGAAGGAAGGGAGTGTTAACGAATGAAGCCATTTATCATGATAGCAGCCATTGGGGTTATCGTTTGTTTTCAGGGATGTTCATCATTGAATCAAATGGAGGCCAAAAGCAAAACGTATGAATATCTGGCTTGGTTTGATCATGGATCTGAGGGTGAGTTTGATCCCTATAGAAAAATACTATCGGAAAAGATAGATGAAGTGGATGGCGAGGTTGTAGATCCTACAAAGCTAGACAAGTATCTGGACTATCTGACGGTGCTCGATACCAATAATAAAAAGCCAGGAACAGAACAAAAGATAAAGGATTTTGTAGCTAAAAATCCAGAAGAAAAGCGTGGCCTTTTTGTTCTGGGGGTTCACTACATGAGGTATCAAAAGAGGGAATTAGCGAACTATTTTTTTACCTTACTTGAAAAAGATCCCAATTTTAGGTGGAGGTCACTGCTATATAACAATTTAGGGATGTTGAGCTTACAGGAGAAAGATCGAGATAAAGCGATGAACTATTTTACCAAGGCCATCGCAGCAGAGCCTACTATTGCGGCGCCCAGAGTGAATCTAGGGGCTCTTTATTTACAAAGTAAAAGTTATGTAGAGGCGCAGCCCCTATTTAGAAAGGCCTTAGACATCGATGGGGATTTTGAGGACGCCGTTTTGGGACTCGGAGTCTGTCTGGAGTCGCAGGGTAAGTTTGCTGAAGCGCATCAACTCTATTCCACCTTTATGGATAGCCATACCCAAAATGTGGCGGTTCTTTATAATGATGCCTTAATTTTGGCCAAGCATCTCGGAAAACGCGAGGAGGCTTCGGAAATAATGCTTCGTTACATTCAACGCGGTGGAAAAGAGGCATCAAAAGCTCATGAAATGATTCAGGGATGGCGATAAAGATAATGCTGATCTCTAAAAACTCTTAGATGCTAAGTGTCTTTTTAGGAATTGAAATCGAAAGTGAAACGTTATGAAAAATAGATTATTAAACTTCACATTAATAATTTTTGTTTTTTCAGTTTTTGAAGTTACTGTTCACGCTAAAAATAAAAAATCAATTCCCCGAGTGCCTCCAAAGGAGAGCGTGAGCTCTGCTCCCGGAAAACGTGACGAAGGTGATTTTGTGGTGGAAAAAAGATCCGATGGAACCACTGTGAAATATAAAAAGAAAACTAGCTATGATTTTGAAGGAGCTAATATTGATGGTTTATACAATAAACCTTCTGGCTCTTACATTTCAAATATTAAAGATGTTAAAGGGAAAAGTATTATTAGGGTCAGAGAAAATTTTGATGCTGAAGTCATAGACTCAGCAAGGCTCATAAAATAAGAGGCAACATGGAATCAAAACAACAGAACTTAGCCGGTTCAGGAATTCGTCTCGACGTCTTAGGTAAAGATGGCGTAGTGATTCATACTGGAGAATTTATCAAAGATAAGATCGTGATGGGAAGAATCCTATCTGCCGATTTAAGAATTGATGATCCTAGGGTTTCCAGAATTCACGCACTGATTGAAATAAGAGATGAAGATATCGTTCTTACCGATCTAGCTTCAAGCCACGGCACATTTTTAAATGGCAAAAAAGTGATCGAATCAAAATTGAAGTTTGGAGATAGTATTCGTCTGGGTTTTGTAGAGTTAAAGGTAACGAAAGGCTCAGGACAAGCTAGCGCACCTAACACCTCTAAATTTGATGCGGAAGACGTCACTAATAATGATGCCACTTTGGTAGATATTGAAAGAGATGATTTTGATACCAATCGTAGAGACAAGGACCGAAGAAAAAAGGATGCTTTTCCAACTGAAAAACGCCTTGAGGAAAGGCGCCAAGGAGATCGACGAATTGAGCAGCGAAAAGAGACTCGTCGAAAAGAGGAAAACACCGAAACCGATAAAGTAACCTCGGAAAGAAGAGAGGATAACGATCGTAGAAAAGATTTGCCCATAGAAAGAAGGGGCGGTGAACGTAGGCAAAGTGAGCGCCGAGTATTTGATATTACAAGTTTAGAAAGACGCATCGATGATCGTAGAGATCGAAAGTCTGATGACGATATTTTACCTGAAGAATTAGAAAAAGCCTTTGAGTCTCCATCGCATGCCAGAGAGATTGAGGTGACTGCATTATGGGGCGACCACATCCTTGATATTTCTAATTATAATGACGAGTGTGTCCTAAACATTGGTGAAAGCCCTCGTAATGACTATATCATTCCCAGCGTAGGTATCCCCGATGAATTTCCCTTATTAACTATTCAAGAGGATGGAACTAGTCAGTTAGCTTTTACCGAAGAAATGTCCGGAACCATACGTGCCCGTGACAAAATATATTCAATAAAAGATTTGCGTAATGAAAAGTTTGTTCGCAAAGAGGGCGATCATTATGTGATGGGTTTAAAACAGGACGATTTTGCAAAAATCGCTGTGGGGACGGTCAGTTTTTTTATTCTTTATGTAAAGCCAGCACCTCGAATTTTACGGCCACCTTTCTTTGAACAAGATGCATTATTAATGAGAACGACTATAGGATCGGTGCTTCTTTTCTTGGCCTTAATGCTAGGGCTTTCCTTTGTTCCGAAACCTATTCCAGTCACCATCGAACAGGTGCCTGAGAGATTTGCTAAAATTGTAATTAAAAAGAGACCCGATATTTCAAAAATGTGTTTAATTGCAAAAGGAGAAGAGTCTAAAGAGGGTGGTTCAGTTGCGGGTGAAGGGGGGCCAGCGATCGGTCCTGAAGGAGAGGCAGGTAGAAAAGATCTTCCTAGAAAAGAGGAAAAGGCACAGACCATTTTACCTAAATCAAAACCCAAAGCAAATACGACGCCGTCACCTGTAGCAACTAAAACGGCGACTCCCGCAAAAACTAAAGTACCAGAGAAAAAATCGATCAAGAGCGTGGGATTATTAAAAGCAATGTCTAATGGAGCCATTCAAAAAGAGTTTAACAATCTTATCAATGCAGGTGAAGGACCTGAGGGGCCAGGTGGCTTTGATGAATTTGGAAAGGCCATTCGCGGAGCCAGAGGAAAAAGTCTTGAAGAGACTGGTGGTGCGGGTGGAATGGGGTTGAAGGGTGTGGATGCTGGCGGTGGTGGAAAAACTGTGGGAATCGATGGGCCATCAACTAAAGGATTGGGTCGTGGATATCATGGCGACGGCATCGGTGAAGGCATTTCTGGTCCCGGAAGATTCGGTCTTAAAGGTGAACATGCCATTAGTATTGTGTCGGAAAACATTCAAGTTCTCTCAGGACTTTCTAAAGATCTTATCAATGCCGTTGTCCAACGTCACCGAGCTGAAATTAGAGCCTGTTATGATTCTGCATTACAAAGAAACCCCAAACTCAGTGGAAAGGTAGTGATGTTTTTTAACATTCAACCCAATGGGATCGTTTCCACGGTGGGAGTTAAAGAAAGTACAATCGGAGACGTGGGACTTGAGGGTTGTATTGGAAGTAGGATTAAGAGCTGGGTATTTCCCAAACCAGAAGCGCCTGTGGTTACAGAGGTGGCAGCGTATCCATTTTACTTAAATCCTGCGAACTAAATTCCAAGCCAGGCTACGAATCTATCAAATAGACTGGGTCCTCTAGATTCAGCACTATCTGAAAAATTGGAACCTGCTATTGAAGGAAAAGATTTTTTTGTCTTAATAGATTCTGTTTTTTTCTCAAGAAGCGTCGAAATGTCACTAGAGAGATCAGTCGGAACGCTTGGTACTTGTAGTTCTTTCAAAATTTGAGTAAGGCGGTCGTTTTTGACTGGATCTTCTAAAGTAGATACGGTTCTAAAGTCATAACTTGCCACTTCAATATTATTATTCGTGTACTCTACAGAGGCTATTTGCCTATTATTAAACTCGCTAGGGTCTTCCACGGAAAAGTTTTCACTATTATAGGCATTACCGCTCGATTCATTTGACCCCAAGTTCGATTGATAGGAATCATAGCTAGTAGTTCCTACAGTCGTTAATGAGTCACTATTTGAGGTTGTTAATGAGTTACTATTTGAGTCGGAAGAGCGCACATATTTAAGTTGCTCGTTAGGTGTGTTTGGATCTTTCTTTCTCAGACTAACATCCAGATTAAAACCGGTTTCAGGGGTAAGTCTCGCTTTGGTATTAGAGGTATCAAGGAAAGGGTTATCAACAGGAGAGGCATTAGGGGGGTTATCAATAGTGGGGACAGCGGCCGAAGCTGAAGCTGTTGTAGTAGTATAAAAATTATTGGTAAAGTTTTTTGGAGTTATGGGTGCAGTAGGGCCAGGAAATACCGCCGGATTTTGAGCTAAAGAGTTCACTGTAGGAATTTGAATAAAGCGAGATGGCGCTGCAAAAGTATTATTTTTATTATTGGGATTTAATATAGGAGCATTGGGTTTTTCCGGAGAGATATTCGAATTTTCATTAATAGCAAAACTGTCAGATGAATTCCCAGAACTATTGTGTGTAGGGGTGAGCGATGTAGAGTCGCTTGGGGGTTGGCTCTTACGAACTACTGAAGGGATATTAGGTGTGATAGAGCCAGCGTTTTCAGTGCCTTCGTTAGACAGAGAATCCTCCTCATCAGACGGGGGACTTGACTTATAAGGGGAATGATCGTTATTAGAAATTTTTTCGAGTGCTATTTGATTTGAGTTAAGTTCTTTTTCTAATTTAGTTAATTGGCTTAATGTTTCTTTGTACTGTTCTGCCAATTGATTTCCGAAGGAATCTCCCGACTCCGCATGATTTAAAATCGAGTCTCTTAAGTTCTTAATTTGATCTTGTAAGGCCTGTTTTTCTTTGGGAGTCCTCTTTTTTTTATTTTTAACCTTATCGGTAATTTCAGAGGTCTCTGTTTTGGTGGCCACTTTTTGGGAGTGTTCTGAAATAGCCTTTTCCATTAATCCGATTAATTGCTCCAAGTCTTTTTTCTCTGATGATTTCGACTGCAATGAGTTTTTCCTGAGCTCTCCGAGTTGCTTCTTTAGCTTTTCAATGACCTCTTTTATTTTCGAATCAAACTCCTCTTTGTTCTTTTCATAGGTTGCTTGAATTTCAGAATTCGGTGCTTCTTTAGAATCAGTTTTCTTGGCATTAGCCGGATTCTGTGAATATTCATCATCAAGAGTTTTTAAATCCTTTAGGTTGGCTCTAATCTCTTTGAAAAGCCCAGATGTATTAAAGCTAATTTGGGGACTGGAGATACTTTTAACAAAAGAGGGCAATGTCATCGAATCATGATTAGCTAAACAGATTCTGGGTATTAATAATCTGCAGCCTATTAAATAGAATAGTGCAGCCTTGCTGAATATATGTTTGAGATTTCTCATTATTTAATTACCCCGTATTCTTTTATAAACTGCAAATAAAGGGCCCATAAAATTATTGTGGGTTAAGGTATTATTTTATAAAAGAATAGTGGTGTATTCAGTGTGAGAACGGTCGGGTTTAAGTACTTAACGGCAGCTAACTCTTCCAATTGTGTCAAAAAAAAGCATTTTTTCTCTGGGTGATTACAAAAGATATACATCTGTTTTGAAAGCGATTAAGCCTATGAAATACCAAGTTATTTTAAGTTACTAGCCCGTATTCTAAT
>JABMMY010000206.1 GCA_013205415.1 Deltaproteobacteria bacterium | reverse complement strand
TTAAGGCTTGATAACACCTGGTAAATTAGTAGTAGTCATTTTCAGGAGCTATCTATGAATGCCATCATCTGGTCTTTAACGTTTTTGGGTGCCATCGGATTTTTTATTTTTCAAATGTGGGGCAGACTCCGTGTGTTATTAAAAGCCCGTAGAGATGACGGCCGCGACTATTCCAGAGCCACCTGGAAAAAACGGGTCAAAAACATGGTTGTTTTTGGCTTCCTCCAAAAGAAATTTTTCATAGGAGAACAACCTGCGGGCTTGATGCACGTGATCGTTTTTTGGGGTTTTACCGTTCTCTCTTTACAGGTAATCACCATGTTTACACGAGGCTGGTTTCCCTCTTTTACAGTTCCAGGACTTACGGTCCATTTTTTGGGCGGACCCTACGGTCTACTTCGTGATATTTTTCAGATAGCTGTGATGGCAGGTGTGCTCATGGCACTTTATCGCTGGACTATCTCCAAACCCCAACGTCTTTTTGGAATTCTTCCCGCAGAGGAGAAACTTCACAGTCAAAAACACTGGGAAGCGAAAATAATCCTTGTTTTCATCTTCACGATCATGGCCTCAGGATTTTTTTATGATGCGAGTAGAATGATTTCATACCAATGGAATATGGATTCCATTGCAGAGGCGAAATGGCAACCTCTCACCTCTTTTCTAGCAGGACAACTTCCCAGTGACGTCGAGACCTCAGATTATATTGCTGCAATAGCTTGGTGGGTACACAACATTGTTATTTTAATTTTTTTAAACCTACTTCCCCGTTCAAAACATTTTCATATTATCACCGCGATGGCCAATGTGTTTTTTGGAAAGATTGAACCCAAGGGGCGGCTACCTAAAAAAGATTATACCGCTGAGGATGCTCTCTTTGGTCGATCACAACCTAATCATTTTTCATGGAAACAGGTTTTGGATATGTACAGTTGTACCGAGTGTGGGAGATGTTCCGAGGTTTGTCCTGCGGCCATTACCGGGAAAACCCTAGCTCCAAGACAGTTTCTATTAAATTTGCGGGATAATCTTTTCGAAAATCAAAATAATATTATTGATGGAAAAACAGAATTCGATGTGGTCGTCGGAGAAAATAAATCGGTCATCGATGATGTAATTTGGTCATGTGTCACCTGTCGAGCCTGCGAAGAGGCTTGCCCAGTTAATATTGAATACGTCGATAAAATCATTGATATCAGACAGCACTTAGTACAAGAGGCGGCTAGATTTCCTGGTGAACTCAATAGAACTTTCCAAGGGCTTGAGAGAAATTCAAATCCTTGGGGTATTAGCTCAGCTGAGCGTTTTACTTGGGCCGATGGTTTAACGATTCCAACCTTAGCTGAGACCCCAAAAGCAGAGTACCTTTATTATGTGGGATGTGGTGGCTGCTTTGATGGTAATCATAAAAAATCGGCTCAAGCGCTTACTAAAATTCTTGATGAAGCTGAAGTAAGCTATGCCGTTCTCGGTAGCGAAGAGACCTGCAATGGAGAAACTGCAAGACGACTTGGAAATGAATATCTTTTTCAGTCGATGGCAGAAACACTCACAGAAAAAATTAATAGCTATGGCGTGAAAAAAGTAATCACGAATTGCCCTCATTGCTTCAACACTTTAAAAAATGACTATCCGGAGGTCGGCGGCAAATGGGAGGTCCATAATGCTGCAGATTTTGTAAATGATCTAGTTGCCACCGAGAAAATAAAGGTGAAAAGCGATATGGATAAAAGGGTCGTGTATCATGATTCTTGTTACAATGCCCGCTTCAATGACGTTGTAGAACAACCCAGAAATCTCATTCAGAAGGTTACTGGCGATAATGCTATCGAAATGGAATTCAATAAAAAAGAGGCCATGTGCTGTGGCGCAGGTGGTGGAAGAATGTGGATGGAGGAGCCAAAAGATCAACGAGTCAATATTGCGCGTACCGAACAGGCCCTAGATAAAAACCCTGAGGTGATCGGCGTTTCTTGTCCATTCTGTCGTATTATGATGAGCAGTGGAGTTAATGAAAAGGGCTTGGGCGATAAAGTTCAAGTCATGGACATTATGGAGATGGTAGCGCAGAACTTAGTAATTAAAAATCCTCCGATAGTTCAGGAGACCAAAATTTAGATAATGAAAGAGACCGATCATTCTATTGTCACAATCGATTGTCATTATTTAAGGCCTCGATTTGCCGCCGCTTTTCTTTTAATTGAAAATGGTAGGGCGGCATTTATTGAAAATAATACCTCCTTGGCAGTTCCCTATTTATTAAAGGCACTGAAAGATCATAATCTAAAACCGGAACAGGTTGATTATCTGTTGGTAACCCATGCACATTTAGATCACGCAGGGGGAACCTCAGCACTATTAAATCATTGTAAAAATGCGAGGGTTGTAGCCCATCCAAAGGCCGCCCGTACCTTAATTAATCCTGATAAACTCATACGAAGCGCTGAAAAGGTTTATGGTGAAGATGTTTTTAGGAAATTATATGGTGAGATCAAGCCTGTTTTAGAAACACAAATGGTGTCTGTTAAGGACGGAGACTCATTGGTTTTTGGCGAGCGGACATTTACTTTTTTCTATACTTTAGGTCATGCCTCGCACCATATTTGTATTCACGACTCTAAAACTCAAAGTATTTTTACAGGAGATGCCCTGGGTCTTTGTTATCCAGATCTTCAGGGCTCTGGGCTTTTTATTTTTCCATCGACTAGCCCTATCGATTACGACCCCATTGAAGCAAAAAAAAGTGTTGAGAAAATTTTTTCCTTGAATCCTGCAAGTCTTTTTTTGACCCATTTCGGAGAGATATCGGCGTTGCCGACGGTAAAGAAGCAGCTTTTAAGACACCTGGAAATTCATGAGGAACTATTTCAATGGGCCAGGGAAAACTTACATTTAGGTGATGCGCTTAGCACTAAACTTGAAGAAAAATTATATTTGGCCTTTCCAACACACCGCGAATTTTTGAAACTAGATCTTGAACTCAATGCACAGGGAATTGCTTTTGCTGCAAGTCGACCCCTGAAGTCGTAAAGCTGGAATAGTTACGAATCGATTTATATCCGGATTAGGGTGGCCCGATAAAACGAAAGGTATTTGCAACTGCTGTTTGCGTTCGTATAGGAGTTTCAGTTAAACTGAGCCCATTATGAAGTCACAAGAAATAAGAGAGGTTTTTTTAAGGTACTTTGAAACTCGCGGGCATCACAGAATAAAGAGCTCTAGTCTCATCCCTGCTGCCGATCCCACCCTGCTTTTTACAAATGCTGGAATGGTTCAATTTAAAGATTGTTTTTTAGGCCACAATGACCTGGGCTATCACCGTGCCACTACGGCTCAAAAATGTGTGCGGGCTGGCGGCAAACATAACGACCTGGAAAATGTGGGATTTACACCCAGGCATCACACCTTTTTTGAAATGCTCGGAAATTTTTCCTTTGGGGATTACTTCAAAAAAGAGGCCA
>JABMMY010000205.1 GCA_013205415.1 Deltaproteobacteria bacterium | reverse complement strand
GTGCATTTCCATAAACCACCTATGGGCCTCCTTAGGTTCAACCTCTAGCAAAAGCATAAGACTCCCCACCACCATAAGGCGCTCAATGTGGTGAGAATATCCGTAGCGGTTTACCTTGTTAATCACCAGGTCTAACGGGGGAACTCCTGTGTCACCCAGGTACCACCTTGAGCTCAGTTTACGATGATGATTCCAAAAGTTTTTTTCCTCCTCCAACTCACTAAAGTTTTGATAAATGCCTCGTACAAACTCGCGCCATCCAATAATTTGCCTAATAAAACCCTCTACAGAAGAGATTGGAATCTTCCTTTTTCGAAATACTTTAAGTGTGTGTTTTACAATTTCATCGGGGGTTAAAAGTCCTGAATTCATAAAAGGTGCTAGAACCGAATGAAAAGCAAAGTCTGAGTGCAAGGGCAGCGCGTCTTCATACGGGCCAAATGAGACAAGTCTTTCATTTAAGAAAATTTCGAGAGATTTTAAGGCCTCACTGCGATCAATCGGTAGCCAAAAATTATTTGCCAGACCAGGATGGCTTGCAAATTTCCTTTCAACCAGCTCCATCACCTCTAAAGTTGTTGGAGAAAATAGGCAGGGTCTGAGTGTGGGGGGAATGATATCCGCAGGGAGCGACCTTCTGTTTTCTTTGTCATAACTCCATTCGCCCCCTTCAGGCTTAAGATTGCTATCTACCAAAATGTGCAATCGCTTTCGCTGCATTTCGTAAAATGATTTCATCTGTGGCTTTTTGTGAGTCGCTAAATATTCCAAAAATTGGGAACGCGAGCATAAAAACATGGGAGATCTAAATACCTCCTGTGTTAGTCCAGCTTGTGCAGTGAATTTAAGGATTCGAGATTCAAAGAACTTATCCTCAATTTCATAAAATGAAATTGAGGATATTTTATTTTTCTTAACAAACAAGGCCAACCGCTCTTCATAGGTTTCGGTGCTTAGATCGGTTAGCTTTTCGTAATGAACTTTGTAGCCCTGTTTTACGAGGTTATTTGCAAAACTTCGCATGGCCGATAGAAAAAATATTATCTTATGCTTGTGAAAGCGAAAATAGGTGCATAGCTCCATGTCTTCACGCATAAAGATGATTGTATTTTTTTTATTAGGGATCTTTTCTACAAGTAGGTTGGAATCAAACAGTTGATTTCCCAGAATTAGAAATGTGTTCATGCTTTACCTAAATTCATCATGCTGTTAAGCAGGCTCAAATCTCTGTCTCTAATATTTTGCAAGAGGAGATCTAGAACAGATCTAGCCATGGCTATCATCGAGCCGAGTTCAGTCAGACGGGGAAAATCAATATTGGGAAGCTTAGATAAAGGTGCCTTGCTTAAGGCTGTAAACCTACTTTGCGCATCATCAAGCAATCTAACCTCTCTGGTTTGTAGAACATCAGCTATGACACTAATGACATCGGGATTTGCGATATATAATTTGGTCTTTAAATCTCCTCCCGCATTAAGAATTAATTTATGGCTCAAAAGCTCTCCTAGGGCTGGACTCACAAGAGCCTTAGAAACTCCAAGAGTTCGAGTTAGCTCAACTCCACTCAACGGCTTATTAGATAAATAGATCACAGTCCAAATTTGCCCGTGAATACGCCGAAAACCCCAATAACGAATAAAATCTCCCACGCTATCGGCAAAGGCCTTCAACCGAGCCTTCTCTGAAGAGCGGCGAGTGGGATCGGTAGATTTGCGTGATTTATTTGGCTTTTTTGAAGTTTCAGATGATCTTCTTGTTCTTGTCATATAGTTCATGGTAATATGAACCATTATGTACAGCAACACAATAAAGTTATTTTCTTACATAGGGAGCTTGAAATGATTAACTATCCCTTATTTTTTGAATCCCAAACGGCCGCCCCATCTGGCACCCACGGGACCTGGGTGACCCAGAGTGAAAAGCACTCCTCGGTCTGCTGTGTTCCTCAAGAATTTTTGGGTTCAGGCGGCGCCTTGAGCCCGGAGGATCTATTTAATCACGCGCTCACAAATTGTTTTATCGCAACCTTCAAAGTCTACGCTGAAAACTCAAAGTTGAGTTTTGATTCGGTCACGGCCAATTCTCGTCTAGTTGTTGAAGCGGATGAAAACCATAAAGTCACTATGAAAAGCATCCATATTCATATCAAAATATTTAATCCATCAAGTTCTGATAAGGCTCTTCTTCTAGCAAAAAAAGCATCCAATGCAGGTTTTATTTTAAATTCTGTAAAAACGGATCGATATTTCACATTTGAAATTGAATCAAATGTGAATTCAAGCGAGGTCTAATATGAGCATGGAATCGAATAAAAAAATCATTGTTCTTACAGGTGGAACTGGCTTTGTCGGAACAGCTTTGACCGTCTCTCTTTTAAAACGTGGCTATCTAGTTAGAATTCTGACTAGAGACAAAAATAGGTATGAAGATAAAAAATCTTTACCGGTAGAATATTTCTCGTGGGATCCGATATCTGGGCTGCCTCCATCGGAGGCGCTAGAGGGCGCTTTTGGTGTGATTCATTTAGCCGGAGAGCCGGTAGCAGGATCACGTTGGACCCAAAATCGAAAAAGCTCCATATTGAAATCAAGAACCCTTGGAACCCAAAATTTAGTGCTTGGATTGGAAAAGCTTAAGGAAAAACCTTCTGTTCTGATCGGTACCTCTGCGATCGGTTATTACGGGGACCGCGAAAATGAAGAGCTCAGTGAATCATCAGAGCTGGGTCGGGGCTTCTTGCCCGAGGTGTGCCGGCAATGGGAAGAGGAAACACTGAAGGCGCAGTTACTTTTGCGTGTGGCGGTGATACGCGTAGGGATAGTATTAGGAACCGAGTCCGGTGCCTTGGGGCAGATGCTCCCCATTTTTAGAATGGGTCTGGGAGGCCCGCTAGGTTCTGGAACCCAATGGATGAGCTGGATTCACCTACAGGATCTTGTGGATCTTTATATTTTTGTCCTGGAAAATAATACGGCTGGAATAATCAATGGGGTCGCGCCAAATCCAGTCAGTAACAAGATATTCACTCGTGCCCTATCGCAATCGCTAGGCCGTCCCGCCTTTTTTCCGGCGCCTAAGACTGCCATTAAAATTGCATTCGGTGAAATGGCCACAATTATTTTATCGTCGCAAAAAGTCAGTTCAACTAAGGCTCTCGATATTGGTTTTAAATTTAATTTTCCAAATATCGAAAACGCCCTCAATGATCTTCTTTCGCCCCTTGGGATTAAAGGTGCCTATACTTTGAAGGCCTATCATTGGCTTAAGGCACCGAGAGAGAGAGTCTTTGATTTCTTCTCAGAGGCCGCAAACCTGGAAACCCTCACCCCCGATTGGTTAAATTTTAAAATCGAAAAGGTTTCCGATCCTAAAATCACCAAGAACACTCTTATTTATTATAAACTCAAAGTGCGAGGCATTCCGATTCGTTGGAAGACTCTCATTGAGGAATTCAATAGCGGAAACTTTTTTGTCGATCGCATGCTCAAGGGGCCTTATAAAAACTGGCATCACACCCATACCTTCAGTGAGCTAGAGGGCGGAACCTTAATTTATGACCAGGTTTACTATACGCTGCCTGCTGGAATCATCGGGAATTTTGTCGCTTTAGTTTGGGTGACCTCTGATATTTTGAAAATATTTAATTTTCGGAAAACAAAAATATCGGAGATTTTTAAAACTTAAGGATAGCGCAAATGAAAAACAAATCCCTCCATCATTTTTTCAAAATAAATTCTGAAAGCAAAGGGTCGTCACTCGTTCTATTTGCTGCCGCTTTGTAC
>JABMMY010000002.1 GCA_013205415.1 Deltaproteobacteria bacterium | reverse complement strand
CCTTTTCTACAGTCTGCCCTACCCAGCCTTTATTTTTATGGCCATAGCTTTCAATAGGCACCTGGTATTGGGCTGCTAAATCATAGAGATTTTTATTAGGCAGAGATTCTTTTAAGTTTAATAGGATCTCAGCACGAGTCTTTTTAAATTCAATACCTTTTAAAATCTGCGTCATGTTCTAGATGTACCACACCCCTCCTTCTCCGTTAAAGAGAAAGAGGGGCAGGGGGATTTCAGATCGATTCTCAAACTAACTTTACTGACATCGTCTCCATTTCACGCCATAAATGTGCTTCAACTCTCCGTCGATTGAATCGATCGTCATAAGGGCCCTTCGCTGACTCGGTGCTGTCACACGAACTTGGGTATTCATATTCAGAGCTCGATTAGCTCCACAGGGAGACCAGACCAGGGCATCCAATCCAAGGGTGTCTCGGATTTGATAATCTCGTTCAGCAGGACCATAGTAGGTGGTTCTCAAATTTCCGGTTTTAGGCTGACCTTGAAAATAGTAACTTGAAACCTGCTGTCCTGAGGTGCCGGATTCCAATCGAGCATACCCTCTGTAGTCTACAGTAAAAAGTGAGTAGGACCACCCTTGAGGAAACCTCAAATCAACTACCACCTGGCAATTTTTTCTAGCCAAAGACAATGGCATTCCCGGCCCCGTCTCTGCCACATAGGAATCAAATAATAGGGTGAATGCCTTCGCATCTTCACTTAAATTTTGAGACACAGATCCAGCAGGACAACCACTTCCCGCGTAAGAGATACCATTGATTCTCACGCTGCTAGGATCGGGCCCTAGTTCCGCCACAGCCACCCCGCTAAAAGATGACACTGAGAGCAAAGCTGTCAGGGCACATCTGCTAAGGTTATTTAATATTGTGAATTTCATGACAGACTCCTTTTATTATTTTTTTTAAAAAAACCTAGGGCTCCACCTGGGCCCTATGCCTTTTGTTAAGAAGCAAGTGTAGTGCCAAATAAAAATAATTTTTAGTTAGCCTTGTTTTTAAAATAACGACGAGTCTTTGGTTTTTATTTTTAGTTTTCGGAGCCGTTTAGTCCCTGATTTTTATATTTCGTGGTTCCACTCTGGTGGCAATTTTGCTCCAGGAGTGTGTAATATTTTCCACCTTTTTTGAAACGCCGCGTGCGCCAGGCGAGTCTTTATCGTTATGGCTCCGATTGACCCTCCTATGACTTCAGGTAAGATAAGACAAACAGTTAGGACCTCTTCTATGAAAACAAAAACAAGAGAATATAAAGGGGATTACATCGAAGGACACTTTCTTAAGGTGGAGGATCCTAATGGTGAAATCTGGAGCAAAAATCCTGGAGATCTCGAAGCCGCTCCCCTCACCTTTCCTTTTTCTTACTCCCATATCCACGACGCCGTTTCAGCAGCAAAGCGAAGTTTCTTCACCTGGCGCAGACAGTCGGTCCAAAATCGCGCTGAAGCTTTGGTGAGATATCGAGAGATTTTAAAAATCAGACAATCGGAACTGGCCTACTGGGTTTCTTTTGAAACGGGTAAGCCCCTTTGGGAATCTCACCAAGAGATTGATGAAAGCCTCTCGCTAATCGACTACTTTATTAATCAAGGAAGCCAAACCAGTATTGAACAAAAGCTCAATACCCCAGATGGGGCCTCGGTCACTCGGCACTTTCCTCGAGGAGTCGTGAGTGTGATCACTCCAGCCTCTCAGCCCGTACTATTTCCACACTCCTATTTTATTCCTGCTCTAATGAATGGAAATACTGCCGTTGTAAAAACCTGTTCTCAAACACCTATGCTAGGTCAAATTTTTTCTGAAATTGCTCATGATTCAGGACTATCTGCGGGGGTATTAAATTTTTTTCATGGAGATTCAGAGTCGGCTAGGCGTTTAGTCGGTCATGCCGATGTGGATGCTATTTTTTATCACGGTCCCTTTGAAACTGCTGCAAAGGTAAAGAAACAACTTCTCTCAGATTTTTGGAAATATACTGTCATTGAGACCGGCGGTAAAAATGCCCAGGTCATTTGGAACGATTGCGATTATTCCCAAGCCCTTTACGATGCCGTTTTCGCCAGTTTTGTGACATCGGGACAAAGATGCTCCAGTACGAGTCGTATTTTAGTTCACGATAAATTTTTTGGAAAATTCATCAAGGACTTTCATCAGCTTTCAAAAAAGATATCGGTAGGATTCGGGCTTGCTAATAGTCAAAGTCACTTCATGGGGCCCTTAATAAGCGAAAGAGCCGTTGAAGATTATTTGCGTTTTCAGGGTATTGCCGTGAGAGAGGGCGCTGAAGAGCTCATGCGTGGGAAAACTTTAGAGCGAGATAAAAAAGGTTTTTATGTCTCACCTTCAATTCACATTGTAGAAAAGGTAGACCCCAAAAGTATCTATCAAAAAAGTGAAATTCACGGTCCTAATGTCGCTATTTTTAGAGTGAGCGATCTAGATGAAGTGAGTGAAATTATCAATCAACCCCAGTGGGGATTGGTGGCTTCTATCTATACGGGAGCCCGCGACCACTTCTATCGTTTGGCCGATGAAATTAAAGTGGGTATGCTTCACTGGAACCGGCCCACCACCGCTATCTCTTTTCGAATGGCTACGGGAGGCATTAAGAAAAGTGGCAATGAACGTCCCATGGGAAGCTATGCAGGTATTCAGTGCACCCAAATGATTAACTGTTTAGAAGGAACGGGTTCATTTGAATTAGAGAGCCTTATGAAAGAGATTCCCCGTTTAGACCCATGAGCTCTATCATTTTATTAAGACCCGATAAGGCAGGAGATTTAATTAAAACGCTTCCTGCGCTTCGAGCCTTGATGGAAAAGGTTCCAGATATTAAAATTCATCTTATTGTTTCATTAGCTAATGAATCACTTTTAAAATATGAACCCCAAGTTTCCTACTCTGTATTACCCTCCTCTTGGGAAAGCATTACCTCTAATGAATTAAAATCAAAACTTTCCTTAGAATTAAATAAATTTTCTTTTCAATCGGGAGTTAATCTTTTGTGCGATCCCTTTCCCGCAGTCGAAAACCTTTTGAATGCAATTACCGCCGATGAAAAATTTTCTGTGACCTCAGACACTCTACCCTCCGATATCTGGCCGATAACATTTAAAAGGGGCTCCCCTAAAGAAAGAGATGAAGGTCTAAATATTGCAGAAATTTTAGGCCAGGCCTTAAGTATTGAGCTTTTGTCTGCCACCCAAACGGAATCAAGAGCCCCTCGATTGGGAGATGAGGACGTGCTAGAGGCTGAACGGTCTCTAGGAAAAAAAACAGGACAATGGATAGGCATCTGTCCTTTTGCGGGAACTACTCAGAGAACTCATTCGTTAGCTAAGTGGAAAACCTTTATTAGCAGCATTGCCTATTTTTCAAAATATGAAAAAATTATTTTATTAGGCGCCCCCACAGATCACGAATCGCTTGAAGAGATAAAAACAAGGGTCGGCCATTCTCCACGGCTCACCCTCGCCCTTCCCTCCTGTTTTAGAGCACTGGGTGCCTATTTAAAAAGATGTGATCGGGTGATCGCTGTGGATTCGGGCCCCCTGCACCTAAGTTTAGCCCTTGGCATGCCCTCTCTCGGATTTCTAAGTGGTGGCGATCATAGGCGGTGGTTTAGCCAAACTTCTGTTCAAGACAAAATAGTTACCAAGGGTATTTGGAATCGCTTTCCTTCAACTGCAGAAATGTGTTGGCATTTTTATCGTTGGGAAAAACAACTTTCAACCCTAAAAAAGAGGCTATGAATAACACTTTCTTTTTTTTTCTTTTGGTGACGCACCAAGCTAGGTTGGCCCATGTTTGAAGAGGTAAAAAGAACTTTAGGGTTAGATATTGGACGCAAACGAACTGGAATTGCTATTGCCGATGAAACACTAACTATTGCGACTCCCCTAACCCACATTGAGGCCCACGGTTTAAAAGATTGGCTCCAAAAACTTTTATTGTTTTTAGAGAACTATCCCATTGAACAGATCATTGTAGGGATTCCGTTGAACCATCACGGGGAAATCGGAAAGGATGCGGAGGAGATCGGAAAATATATTGCGCTGCTGCGAGAGAAGGTAAGCTTTCCTGTGATAGAATGGGATGAAAGATTTACCACCGTTCAGGCGGAACGAACCTTAATTAGTGCAGATATTTCTCGCGAAAAAAGAAAACAGGTCATCGATAAATTAGCAGCTGCCATCATGCTGCAAAGTTATTTAGACCACCTACGATTTGACAAGGAGTTACTACCCTCATGGGAAGAAAAGTAAAAAAACCAAATCTATTTATTTCTACTCTCTTCACCTTACTAGGGCTGGGCTTTATGGGATTGGCCGTGGCCGTTTACATGCTTTATCAAGGAGCTCCTAATGGCGACTTTAAAGAGATCTTAATCCAAAGAGGATCCTCGATAGCTCAGGTCACAGGGACCCTTCAAGAAAATAATATCATCTCTCAGCCTTTGCTTTTTAAGGCACTTTTACGAGTGACTAAAGGGGAACGACGAGTCAGAGCTGGAGAATTTAGATTTCACTCAGGAATGAGTGCCATTGATGCTCTGAAGGTTCTTTATTATCACGAGCCTCTCGTACATCACATTACGATACCTGAAGGCTATTCGATTAAACAAATGGTTGAGGTCTTGGTAACGGCTAATTTAGTCGATAGATCTACTTTTACAGAAAAGGCCTTTTCAGCTAGTTACGCAAAAAAATATAATTTTTCCTCCCCCAATTTAGAGGGGTATCTTTTTCCCGACACCTACACCTTCTCTCGAGTGGATCGTGAAGATAAGATCATTGATCAAATGGTCCAAAATTTTATTAAAAAAGTAGGCCCCAATTTAAGAGCCGAGGCTGAAAAAATAGGAATGACTTTAGAAAGTGTTGTTACCCTAGCTTCGATTATTGAAAAAGAGACTGCGAATTCCATCGAAAGGCCTTTAGTGGCCTCTGTTTTTCATAACCGACTCAGAAAAGGGATGAGACTGCAAAGCGACCCCACCACGATCTATTCTATGGCAGACTACAAGGGAAATATTTCAAAATCGGATCTCTTAAGATATCACCCCTACAACACCTATACGATTCCGGCATTGCCACCTGGCCCTATTGCTAGCCCTGGATTGGCTGCAATCAGGGCGGTGCTTGAACCTGCCCAAACTGAATTTCTTTTTTTTGTTGCAGGTACTGACGGCAGTCATATTTTCTCAAAAACATATGGGCAACATTCTCGTCAGGTTTCAGTGAATCAAATAGCGCCAAATAAAGGAAAGCCTCTTGGAAAAGTTCAGAAACAAAACATCAAAAAATAAACCCACTAAAGCTAGTGATATGTCTCCAGTGATCATGACAGAGATAGTTCTACCCTCTCACGCTAATGCGCTAGGAACTATTTTCGGAGGCGTCGTCATGGGATGGATCGATATTTCAGCTGCCATAGCAGCACAACGATATGCGAGGTCACCTGTTGTTACCGTTTCTATCGACTATCTGCATTTTATTGTTCCAATTAAAGTAGGTTATACCGTCGTAGTAAAAGCACAAATTAGTTATGTAGGAAGAACCTCAATGGAGATTGAGGTCAACGTACAGGCAGAAAACAGTATCACAGGGGAAACACATCCCGCTACCAAGGCCTATTTAACCTTCGTGGCTGTAGATGAAAAGGGTGCTCCCAAACAGGTTCCTCCCTTCATACCTAAAACGGCGGAAGACAAAGCTCGTCGATTAAAGGCAGAAAAAAGACGCAAAGAAAGACTCAAAATCTTTCACGGTTAATCTATTTTCAGAAAAAATATACGGGTTCAATGTGATGGGATCATCAGAAATACAAATCTGTTTCTTTACAACGTAATAAGTTTATTTTCTAAGAGGTAGTGTTTGAATATAGGTGGTAATCTCAGCTAGAGAATTAGCTGCAGTAAAGACAGCTTTGATGCCTATCTTTTTT
>JABMMY010000204.1 GCA_013205415.1 Deltaproteobacteria bacterium | reverse complement strand
CAAGCCTCTTGCAAAATCTTAATGCTTTAGGTCATGAAAGAGGTCTGTTTAAAAAAAAATGTTCCATCGTTTGTTCCAAGCCGATTTTAATTCTAATATTTGTGAAGACAAAACCTCTGCTCCTCCCTGTTTAATTTTAAATAGGCCGGTGTCATCTGTTTGCCCCAAGAGAGTGAACGTGACCCCCGCTTGGTTTGCAGTGTTTTCAATATCACCGCGTTCGACGCAATCGTAAGCTACAATCACTCTGGAAATAGTTTCTCCAAATAAAAAACGATCCGAATCGATCCCCTGTGGAATATTAAGGTCCATTCCCAGACAATCAAAAGGGGAATGAAAGGCCATTTCTAAAAGCGCACAGACCAATCCACCATCGGAAATGTCATGAGCACTGTAGGCCATTTTTCTTTTTCGTAAACGCTGTAGGAATTTTAGCATTCTTTCTAGGAGAGCTAAATTGGTCTCTTCAGGTTGGCCGCATTCACGCTTGAACCAACTAGAGGCCATTAAACTTCCACCAAGGCCCCCTTCAGGTGGACCTATAAGAGCGAATTCTAATTGAGTACTATAGAAGTTTGATTTGGGAAGGGGTAAGGCGTCTTCAATAATACCTACCATACCAATCATCGGAGTCGGATAAATAGGTTTTCCATCTGTCTCATTGTAAAAACTTACGTTACCAGAGACCACTGGAATTTTAAGTAGGTCACAGATTTCAGAGATTCCCTCAATCGATTCTGAAAATTGCCACATGACCTCAGGGTTTTCCGGACTTCCAAAGTTAAGGCAGTCGGTAATACCCATAGGCTCAGCTCCTCTTACGCCTAAATTAATCGCACATTCAGCCACGGCTCTTCTTCCGCCCTCTCTGGGCCACAACCAACTGATCCTTGGATTGCAATCCACCTTTATTGCAAGGCGAATCTCCTTGTCCTTAATTTCCCTAATCCTAATGACGGCAGCATCATCAAAAGTTTGTCCGACGGTACGATTTCCGACCATGGAGTCAAACTGGGATACCAATTGTTCTGGACTCGAAAAATTAAGTTGCTCCATTAAACATTGAAATTTCGAGGATAATGAGGCGAGCAGCATTCTATTTCGATCAAGAAACCAGCGTTGCTTTAGATCAAGGGGTGCACTTGAAGGACGGTCCGCCATTAACGGTTCGGTGACCAATTCCACGGGAAGATCTACAACGAGTTCTCCCTTTTTGGTCATCTTGACCCGATTTCCTAGAACTACAATTCCAATCTCCTCTGCATGAAGATCCCATTTTTCATAGATCTGTTTCAGAGACGCTACATTTTCAGGAGTCGTGACTAATAGCATTCGTTCCTGAGATTCAGAAAGTAATAGTTCATAGGCCGACATTCCCTCTTCACGAGTGGGAATATTATCTAGATCTATCTCTAAACCTGTTTTTGCTCTGTGAGCCATCTCAAAGGAGGATGAGGTAATCCCCGCGGCACCCATATCCTGAATTCCTATAATTACCCCGGCTCTCATGGCTTCAAGGGTGGCCTCCATTAAAAGTTTCTCTGTAAAGGGATCTCCTACCTGCACCGTGGGTCTTTCTAATTCTTTGTCCGTCGAAAATTCTTTAGAGGACATGGTGGCTCCGTGAACTCCATCTCTTCCAGTTTTCGCTCCAACATAAACTACGGTATTGCCAATCCCCTTTGCATATCCTCGATAGATTTCATCGGTCTTCAGAATTCCCATGGTAAAGGCATTCACTAATGGATTACGATTGTAACAGGAATGAAATAGGGTTTGGCCAGCTACTGTGGGAACACCCACACAATTTCCATAATCCCCCACGCCTTTGACGACACCCTTAACAATAGCAGGCGTTCTTTCAAAATCTAGAGTCCCAAAACAGAGCGCATTCATTGAAGCAATCGGTCTGGCGCCCATCGTAAAAATATCTCGTAATATTCCACCTACCCCAGTCGCAGCGCCTTGATAAGGCTCGATGAAGGAGGGATGATTGTGGCTCTCCATTTTAAAGGCTACTGCCCAGCCATTGCCGATATCAAGAATCCCTGCATTTTCTCCAGGCCCCTGAAGGACTCTCTTGCCCGTCATCGGAAATCTTTTGAAAAGTGGTTTAGAAGATTTATAACTGCAATGTTCACTAAACATTGCAGCAAAAATTCCTAGCTCGGCGTAATTAGGAGCTCTCTCTAGATTTTTACAAACATGTTGATATTCTAAATTAGAAAGACCCATAAGTTTCGCCAATTCTAGATTGGAAACTGTGGTATCTGTTAATAACGTCGTCATATTTTTTTCTCTAAATGGGCTCTTAAAGAACTCCAAATTTTAAGTCCATCTCGAGTTCTCAATTCAGTAGCCCTCTCGGGATGCGGCATGAGCCCCAAAACATTTTTTGTTTTATTACAAATTCCTGCAATGTCATAGACGCTGCCATTAGGATTGTTTTTATAGGTCATCACAATTTGTTGGTGCTTTACTAAATCTTGGTAACCCTCTTCATCAATTACAAAGCGTCCTTCGCCGTGAGCAATAGGTAGCGTGAGCTCATCAAGGGCTTTTATTTCACAGGTCCAGGGGGTGTTATCATGGGTTATTTTAAGAGTGACGTCCCGACAAATAAAATTAAGACTTAAATTCTTGGCCAATGCCCCTGGAAGTAATCCTGCTTCACAAAGAATTTGAAATCCATTGCAGATTCCAATGACAAAACCTCCGTGAGAGGCAAAGGTTTTTACCCTTTCCATGATAGGCGAGCATGCGGCCATCGCTCCACATCTTAAGTAATCCCCATAGGAAAATCCCCCTGGTAGAACCATTAAAGAAAAGGGGCTTAGATCTGGGGTGTCTTTATGCCAAAGGTTTTCAACTTCGAAACCCTCTATATTTTTTAACGTGTCTATAGCATCATCGTCACAATTACTTCCGGGAAATGTAATGACTCCGACCTTTATCACTCTAGGATCTCATATTTAAAAGATTCAATAACGGGATTAGCTAAAAGTTTTTCACACATCTTTACCACATCGCGCTTGGCCTCTTCTTTAGAGGGGTATTCCATCTCTAAATCGATCACTCGTCCAACTCTAACCTTCTTAACTTTGCTAAATCCCATTTTACTTAAAGATTCTCCAACGGTATTTCCCTGGGGATCAAAGACAGAATCTTTATAAAAGATGTGAACTCTTGCTTTCATGCTCGTGCCTCAAAATAGTTCTGGAGTCGTTTAGATACTTCAAGATAGGCCTCGTCCACCTGCCCTAAATCTTGGCGAAATCGATCCTTATCCATCGACTCTCCTGTTTTACTATCCCAAAGACGACACCCATCGGCAGTAAATTCATCTGCAAGAATAATAACTCCATTAGCATCTCGCCCAAACTCTAATTTAAAATCGATTAACTCTAGGCCAATTTCATTAAAAATATCTCTGAGAAGCCGATTTACTTTTCGAGTCGTAGTTACCATTTTATTTAACTCTTCAATCGTGGCCCACTTAAAATGTAAAATATGACTTTCAGCGATCAGTGGATCTCCCAAAGCATCCGATTTATAGAAAAACTCGATAAGCTCCGGTTGGAAGAGTTCCCCTTTTTCAATGGCAAGCCGTTTACAAATACTTCCGGCGGCTCGATTTCTTATTACAACCTCTACTGGAATAATTTCAAGCTTAGTCACCAACATCTCTCTGCTAGAGAGCTGTTTCACAAAGTGGGTTTTAATTTCGTTTTTTTCCAGATATTTAAATAGAGAAGAGGATACCTGATTATTAATGGGGCCTTTATTTTTAATAGTTCCTTTTTTAAGGGCGTTAAAGGCGGTCGCATCATCTTTAAAAAACTGAATAATATATTCTGGACTCTGAGTGCTATACAGAATTTTTGATTTCCCTTCTCTAATAGCCGATTGTTTTATGTAGTTCATGAT
>JABMMY010000203.1 GCA_013205415.1 Deltaproteobacteria bacterium | reverse complement strand
GGTATCGGCCGACAAACTAGGTGCGGTCACTCAAATTCCAAAAAAGGAGATCGAAAACTGGTTGAAGCAGGTGAAGCGAGAACTCAAACAAAATATTCGTAAAGATTTTGTGGTGAAGCAATAATGATTAATCCAACCGAATTAATGGCACCGGCTAAATTAATGGAATCGACTCCAGAATTCAGCGATGTTTTCAGGGAGTTGTTGGGCTGCCTGTTTAACGAACCCTTTTTTTTAAATAATACTTTTAAGGATCTGAGTTTTGAAGATGTCGGCCTAGTCCTTGAAGAGTCTTTTGGAGGAACAGAAAACCTAAACGAAAGCTACGACGCCTGTAAAAGTACCTATTGCTTAATGCTTATTGAATTAGATTTAAATGGTGACTCAGACCTACCGAAAATACTTCGTGAAAATCCAATGAACGACATGGCTCATTTAGCTATTTGGCCCTCTGTGAGTGAGAGCCCCGTGGTTTTAGACCTGCCATTAGTGCTTTCGATGGAGGAGCTGATCGCTGAGCAGGTGATGATATCCACAGATATTTTAGAGGGGGCCCCCATCTTTGAATTACTCGCTGAGACCTCGAATCCCTTGGGCGAGATCTCGCCCAACATTGAGAGTGACGGTAGCGCGGTTATCGTTGCCAATTCAGATCTCGATAATCGACCGACCTCTTCATCCGATCTGACATCGGAGGTGATCCCGAAAGAGGAATTTAGTTTTATTGCTCCAGAGGTTATTTCTAGCTTCGCAGAACTAACTCCAGTGACGGCTCTTAATATTTCAACAGAGACACCAAAAAATTCCGATGACATGACTACGCTCGGACAGGACTACTTTAAATTAGCCGCCCTGTTTAAATTAAATTTGAACACTCATTCTATTCCCATCTCCCCTTCGACATCTGAGAGAGCTACGATTCAATTTCTTGTGGCGGCCTGTGAACTAGAACTTTTTAAAACACTTCATGAAGGCCTCATTGCCCTGTGGCCAGAAAGAGAAATTAAGATTCAGGGACTACTGAAGGTCGGCACCTTTACATTCAACGATGAGATATCGCAGGTGATTCAAAACCACCAAAATCAATTCGCCGATTGGCTTTATGATGCCAAGTTTCCGGAGCTAGCCGCCTTACACTGTCTAAGATATTTAGTATTAACGCCGACAATTAAAGAGCTGCATCCCTCAGTCTTTGAGCTGGCGACCTTCATTTATTTTTGGGGCGCACTTGCCGATCCCAATACCGAGTCTTTGTTTCATCAATCTGAAGGCCCCCAACTTTCACAGGATCAGATGATCGAAATCGCCTTTCGCCTTTTCCGATTAGATCGAGTTAAGGCTTATGCCAATAATTTTAATTGCGAACTTTCCAGTCGACATTTTAGGCAAACAGAGGAGGACACAACTCGAATTCTAGAGCTGTTAAATGGAAATTCTATGGTGGCACTAGAAAGAGAAGTGGCATGACCTTATGGAACTTCATCGGGCAACAGCTAAAATCTCCATCGCTGAAGAGCTGGAAAAGGCCGAGGAGGAGCACTTTAAAAACTGCCCCGATGCTGATTTTTCGATTCGACTAGCCTCTGTTTTCGTGGATGGTATTTTGGCCTACCTAGCCGTTACCGGACTTCATAGTATCTGCGGCGCTTTAGACCTACACCTAGCCCACATTACCCAATCCTCATGGGGCCAACAGATCCCCAAGATGACCGCTCTGTTTTTGGAAAATAGAGCCGCACACATTGCTTTATCTATTGAGCTCACTTTAAAAATAATGTTTTTCTACCTTTATTTTGTTGCCTCTACAGCCTTTTCAGGAGGAACTCCAGGGAAGCTTCTTCTGGGAATTCGCGTAGTGAATAGGAACACTGGGAAAAAACTCACGACTCAGAAGGCTCTCTTACGCCTTGTCATTGCTGTGGGTTCCACTTTAGTGAGTTGCGGAATTATTTACCTTATCATTCCTTTTAGCGACCGCAAAAGAGCTTTTCACGACGAGCTTACACACACTGTTGTGAAAAAAGTGTTTGGTGTGAAATGATTTTGCTAGTTCCTCTAAATCCGGAGGTGCCACATCTTTTAAAACCAAGACTATGGCCCTCTATTTTAATGGTTGGACTATTATTTCTGGGTTACTTTTTAACCAAGGATGTACTTCTGGCCGATGCTGAATATGTAGATTCGGTAGAAACCACCCTTCGGAAAAAACCCCAGCGATCGACACTGGTAGACTCCGAAACTGAAGACTACCTGTCCTTGCGGCCTCTTTTGATGGTAGCCCCAGCCCAAGGAGACTGGAATATGGAACGAATCATTAAGGCTAACTTCATCCACGGTTCCCTAACCCATCTTCTACTTAACTCTATCGGCATTTTCGCTGGCATTCGTTTGTGCATGACCTTCATTCCCTTTTTGACCGCCTTCGCAATTTTTTTATTGGGGGGATCGACGGGACTTCTGATTAGCCTATTAACCTCTAGGCAAATTTCAGAATTCATTCCTCATGTGGGGGCTAGTGCTGGATTGTTTGCCTTGATGGGGACCTATTATATTTACAACTTTAGATTTCGAACACAATATTTCTTTTGGTTGCCGATACGCCAAGGATTTGTGTGTTTGCGAACCTCCTGGTTTTTTTTCGTTGATGTCATTCTTTTAGAGCTCATTCTGTCAACCGCTCAGCTTTTTCCTGAACGCATCGACAGTATTGATCACATCGCACATGTCATCGGGTTTTCATCGGGAATGCTTCTGGCTTTAGGTGTGCGATTTTGTCAGAGGTGGCCCAGTTTTTTACAGACGCGAGGAGAGTATCTCTATTGGCATCACTTTGTCCGACACAACCATCACTATAAAACTCGGAAGACTCAAACTTGGTTGGCACTACTTAGAATTAACCGGTACAACGATTTTTTGAAGATTCGTATTTGCAATTCAATTAAGCAAAATCCATGGGCACTATCCGACACAGAACTTAATGAGGTTTTCAAGTTTTTTGTTCCCACGTTTGTAAGATTACAAACCGCTGCCGTCAGCAATGCCTTAAAAAGCCTTCTTGCTGAGGACCGACATATCCCCAAGCGGTGGCTTTCTCGAATCCCTTACGATATTTTAATTCGTCTAGCCAAATTAATGGCGGCCTCTCCAAAAGAGCATGGCTACCTGTATCGATTTCTTCTTGAATATAAAATAGCTCAGGCCTCTCTTGGGAAAAGTAATGCCTCTGTAGAAAAGTTAATGGCTCGACTTGAATTGGAGGTCATTGAAAATGAAAAGGGGCCTGCGATACAGGCCATATAAATGGAGGGAAGGAAAATAATGGCAAGGAAAAAAGATTCTAATCTTTATCTTATTTCCTACTCAGTGAAACTTAGGACGATAGCCTTGATACTTTTTTCTTAAAATAAATCCACTTAACCACAACAACCCGCTCACTAAAATAAAGGGCCAAATGAGGGTGCGAGTTTCACCCATGATGAAACGAAAATAAATATATACCAACCAGGTATTCAGACTTAAAAACCCTAAAAACTTTCCAAACGCATACACATGAGTTTCCCAATCTAGGTCGGCTACTTTTTGAGGTTCATTGCCCACAGTAAATTCCGTAATCTCAGGAACTTGATCATGTAAAACTTCTCCAGCCTTTAAATTCAACTCTTTAAGAATGCCGCTATTCACCCCTATAGCTTTGTACTCTAACCAAAATGTTTTGATGTTGTAATAGATCGTAAAGAGGGCCCAAAGGCCATGCAGCCAGCCCACCCAAACATGAGAGGTATTAGAACAGGCGCCACCTAGAGTGGTCAAAATTAGAAGGTATAAAATAGCATAAAGCGCTGGGGGAAATACGGTACGCTTAAATACCTTTGTTTTTTTTACGTACTCTTGGTTTAGGTTTAAGTCTTCGACCAAAAGACGAGTGTCCTTTCCTGAGCCGGTGAAGATAGCAAAGACTAAACAATGAAGAGAGGCCGCAAAAACTGCTGCGACCAGGCCCCAAAGCATATGATTTGGAACCCCAATAACGCCATAAACAACACTTAATACAAAAAGAATCGTACTAATAACTGCTGAAAACCCAAAAAACTTTGCCATGATGCGGTGGTTTTAGCCGAAACCTTTATCCCATGCAATAGAGAACCCAAGGGTTGATTGTTTCCTGTAGAGGGTTTATAAATTTGAGCATGTTAGAAACGAAAATTGCCCAGAGACTACCCGCTGATAAACTTAAAGAGATCGCTAAAAGATGTCGAATCGATATTCTTGAAATGCTTGAAAAGGCCGCGAGTGGCCACCCCGGGGGTTCACTTTCTTGTATCGATCTCATTGTGGCCCTTTTCTTTCATGAAATGAAACTGGATCCCAAGATGCCCCTTTGGGAGGATCGCGATCGATTTATTTTATCTAAGGGACATGGAGTGCCCTCACTTTATGCAGTCTTAGCCTATCTAGATATTATTCCGCGAAGTGAATTGGCTACGTTACGCAAAATTAACTCTCGCATTCAAGGGCACCCCGATAGAGTGATGTTACCGGTAGTTGAAGCCTCTACAGGAAGTTTGGGGCAGGGACTTTCTATCGCTCAAGGGATTGCATTGGGATTAAAAT
>JABMMY010000202.1 GCA_013205415.1 Deltaproteobacteria bacterium | reverse complement strand
GGGCGGGTCTACCCATTAGTCGGGGCCAGGTATGTATTTAAACTATTGAAAAAGGATAAGACGAATACTATCTAATCGCGGCTGGGTATTTTTTAATGCCGTAGTGCCTTTTTTCTGTTTCTGCTTAGCTGCGGTCACCTCCTCCTCTGAAATGAGGGGATTAATCATCGCTAATTGTTTTAATCGCGTGAGTTCGTGGGCCATTCTAGTTTCATAGGTACCAATGGCATTATCGATGATAGGGCCGGTGAGGGTGAGTAGATATTGATTCACTCGATCCATGGCCTTATTCAATTTCTGTCTTAAAAGAGGAATGATCTGTTCTGCTATTAAAGGTGATATCGGTTGGAAGGTGCAAAGATTCAGTCCACTCGGTGCTGAGATAGTTTCCCCTTCAAGAGTGATATAGGTTTTAAGTATTTGAACAGGAAGATCCCGTTCAACCTCCAAATGTGCGGGTGCTGTGGGTTGTAAAACGTGAATTAATTCTAAAATTAAGGGTTGAGAACAGCGAATTCCCTTTACAATCCCAGCAGTAAATCTTCCTACATCGGCCTCTAAAATAAGACTAAATGCCCCTTGCACCACGGGATGTTCCCAGGTGAGAAAAGCTAGCTCCTCTTGAATGAGTGCTCGGCTTCTATCAAAAGTAGCACTTAGCTCTCCCGATGAACTTAACCCCGGAAAACTTTCTACAAAGGTTAAAGAATGGGAGGCTAATTTAAAGCCTCCATTATTATCCAGCTTATCAAGCTCAACTCCAAAATAGTTTAAGGCCCGCTCTAGGAAAATTTTAAGTTTGGGGTCCTTTTCAATCGCATTAATTTCCTCTGCGAGTCTCACTCCACTACCACGACTGAAGGAGGTAATATCTACAAGGAGATCAATTCCTTTTTGATGTTCAACTCGTTTTAAATCGGCCCAAGTTTTGGTGTTTTTTAAAAGCGCTGAGATCATTTTTTTTCTAGCGGCTGCGGTAGCTTCAGGATCTAGGTAGATTCGTAAAGTATCCTTAATCTCTTTTTGCAGTGGTGCCTCAAGAACGGCTCCATTCCATGGTGTTTTGAAAAGTTCAAGCCCCTCTTCATACCAGCGCAATAGGACCTCTTCTGGAGTGCCATTGAAATAGGCCGCATGAATGTGAATTTTATTTTTTTGCCCAATGCGATCTAATCTCCCAATTCGTTGTTCTAAAACATCGGGGTGTAGAGGCATGTCAAAAAGATATAGGTGATGACAAAACTGAAAGTTTCTTCCCTCTCCGCCTATTTCACTACAAAGCAGAATCTGCGCGCCCTCTTCGGTGGCAAACCAAGCGGCCTGACGATCTCTTTCTACAATCTCTAAATTTTCGTCGAAGATAGCCGATCTGACACCCGTATTATTGCGTAGCCACTCCTGAAGTTCCCTAACTCTTTTGGCACTCGAACAGATCAGAAGCACCTTCTCATTTTTAGTGGTCTGTAAAAAATCTGCAAGTGCAGAGGCTTTAGCATGAAAGCATTCGGCCTTAGGCGCCTTAGTCGAAGTGCTTTGAAGTCCAGCAGAAATACCTAACAGATCGCTATCGGAGATTTTTTTCTTAGTTAGAGAATCCAGCCACATAGTCCAAGCTGCGGGTGCTGTAATGGGATAACCATGTAGCTCTCTTTCCGGAAATCCACGAATTCGGCTTCGGCGATTTCTTACAAGCACTCGGCCTGTACCATGACGATCTACCAAACAGTCTAGAAGCTCATCGGCAGAACCGTCTTTTTGGTAGGTCGAAATCTTTTTGTGGAGATCTTTATCGGTTTCAAAAAAACTTTTTAGCTCCTTTATAAATTGAGGATCTCGAGTCTCCTCTTGAATTTTTTTAGCGTAAGCACCTACCTGTTGAATCTTTTCATTCTGATCTTTAAAAGCCTGAAGAGTAGGGAATTTATCGGGGTCTACCAAGTGGAGAAGTCCAAATTGAGTTTCTAATCCTTGGCGTTGAGGGGTTGCTGTCAAAAGTAAACAGCCTCGCGATCTTTCACTCAGTAGTCTCACAACCTCCCATTCTAAACTGGGCTCCTCCTCATTCCATTCTAATCGATGCGCTTCGTCTACAATTAGCAGATCCCACTTTTCTTTAGCGGCCTCCATAAGGCGCTCAGTGTTTCCTGCTAAAAAAGGAAGTGAACATAAAACTTTTTGATTCATCGCAAAAGATGATTTGTGTAATGAGAGCATGTCCTGTTCGCAGCGTTCTTCATCTACTAAACTAAACATCTCCTGAAATCGACGATACATTTCTGCTAGCCATTGGTGCTCTAGAGCTTCGGGTGCTAAAATTAAAACTCGGTTGGCTCGCCCCAAAGCTCTTAGTGATGAAAAAATAAGTCCAGCTTCGATCGTTTTTCCTAAGCCTACCTCATCGCATAATAAAACTCGGGGAAATTCTCGACGTGCTAGTTCGGAGGCTATTCCTAATTGGTGAGGCAATAAAGAGACTCTAGACCCTATCAATCCTCGGGTGTCGGGGTGCAAACTTTTCCCTCTTAATTCCCAGGCCTCCTGTCTAAGATCTGCATTTTTCGCGTGACCCCAACTACCTAAAAGGAAACGAGAGAGAGGGGTGGTGTCCTCAATGATATGGTCTAGTTCATATTCCCAAATTTTTTCCCCATCTTCCGATTTGTAACGAAAGAGTCCATCCTGTTCTTGGCTTTCAGAGATGGTAAGAGTTTGCCCCTTTTTCGATTTCACCTTTTGGCCCGGATTTAAAACTAAACGTCTTAAGGGCGCTACCTGTTGTGAGTATCGGCGTTTGACCTGCGCTCCAGGGAAGGACACCTCAATGAGACGGGCTCCTATGACATCTATGACGGTTCCTAAGCCCAGTTCGGGTTCAAACTCAGCCACCACTCTTTGTCCTACAACCCACATTCTTTCACCTTACATTAATGTCGTTTTGAGACGGCGAACTTACCCGAAGTTGAATGAAAGTGCACTCTAAATTTAAGTGTTTTACATGGCAATAAAAATAAGTAATATTAATGGGTTACGTTTATTTGCTTTGAGTTTATTTGCTTTACTGGTAGACCCTGACCGGGTTTTGATAGGGAGCTAACCATTTCCTAACAATGTTAGTGTAGGCTTAGAGCAAAGGTGAAACGAGCTTAGGTAATCGGCCCGGGAGGCTAAATTGCTAATGAATCATTTGCGTAATATTGAGCCCATTAAAGAGATTCTGTTTCAGTACGGAAATCACCTACATGCCAACCGAATAGAGCGGTTATTTTATCGAAAAATTCCAGTTTATTTTGAAAAGGGATCTTTCATCATTAAAACGATTGAAAATCGATTTGAGTTGAAGGAGGTATTAAAACTTAGGTACCAGGTTTTTCACAAAGAATATCGCAAAAAGAAATTTCCATTCGGAATTGATGTCGAAGCTCTAGATTCTATCGCCGACCATTTAGTGATTATAGATAAAGAATCGGAAAAAATTGTAGGAACCTATCGTTTAATTTGTTCTGAATTTTCAAATATTTTCTACTCTCAAAGTGAATTTGCAATTCAGGGTTTTTTTGAACTTCCTGGAGTTAAATTAGAATTAAGTCGTGCTTGCATTCATAAAGACTTCCGCAAGGGAGTGGTGATGAATCTTTTGTGGCGAGGACTTATAAAGTACATGGGTGAGGTGAAGGCTAAATATTTATTTGGTTGTTCTAGTATCAAAACGATGGATCCCATGGAGGTGGCTCTAGTGGTAAATCACTTTCGGTCGGAGGGACAATTATTGAATGCGGTCGAAGCTCATCCTCTTCCGATTTTTGAAATGGCTAGACTAGGAGTGTCGTTTGCTGACGGGGCTATTGCCGTTTCAAAACCTGTAGAAGATATGATCCCACCTCTTCTTCAATCGTATCTCAAAGCTGGCGCTAAATTAGCTCCGGTTCCTGCGTTAGACAGGGATTTTAAATGTGTAGATTTCTTCACCGTGCTTGATATCGATTCTTTGACGCAGATCTACGAAAGACGTTACCGCCAAGACTAAGGACCAGGGGCGAAATTAATTACCTATTTGGCCAGGCAGGCCCTAAGATCTTCTTTTCCGTTTGACTGGCAAAGATCGTTTAAAAAGTTATAATGGGGATAGAATCTTGTATTCATCTTCTAATAAACCTTTATCTGAAATAAAAAATTGTGAAATTAGTTAAACCTCATTCCCTATCATTTGATGTCACTCGTTACGCTGGTGTCCTCCCTGAATTAGATGAGCTTTTTGAACTCATTACGATTATGGGGGATAAAGGAAAGGTAAAACTCCTCGGGGAAATTGAACATTCTAACCGACACTTTCCTTTAATTGGACTAACAATAGGAACAGAAGATAAAACAGCTCCCACCTTTGGTCTTTTTGCGGGAGTCCACGGACTGGAACGCATTGGCAGCCAAGTGCTTTTAGCCTATTTAAGAACCTTCCTAAATCTTCTTCAGTGGGATAAAAATACTCAAGACCTTTTGCAACGAACCCGATTTGTTTTAATTCCAGTGATTAATCCAGTGGGCATGTATTTGAAACGTCGTTCTAATGGGAACGGTGTTGATCTCATGAGAAATGCGCCGGTAAAAGCTGACAAAATTTCTCCCTTTTCCTTGTATGGAGGGCATCGTATTTCATCAAGACTACCGTGGTATCAGGGGCTTGAGAATTCGCCGATGGAATTAGAGGCCGAGGTCCTTTGTAATTTTGTAAAAGAGGAGGTTTTTTCTTCTCAACTTGCGATCAGCGTTGATGTTCATTCTGGTTATGGAACGAAAGATAGGTTTTGGTTTCCCTATGCAAAAACAAGAAATCCATTTAAAAATATCTCGGAGGCCTTAGGCCTAAAAACTCTTCTAGATAAAACCTATCCCAATCACATTTATAAAGTAGAGCCCCAATCAAATCAATATGTGACCCATGGGGATCTTTGGGATTTTCTTTACGATCAGCATGCCTCTTTGGAAAACAACCGTTTGTTTCTTCCATTCTGTTTAGAGATGGGTTCTTGGTTATGGATCAAAAAGAACTTTCGTCAGGCTTTTTCAATTTTAGGGGTGTTTAATCCCATAGCCAAGCATCGACTTCAGCGTACTTTACGTCGACATATTCACCTTTTTGATTTTCTTCTCCGCGCCGTACAATCTCCTGATTCTTGGGCGGCAATTCCTTCTACTGAAAAACTTCTGCTAAGAAAGCAAGCTCTCGATCTGTGGTATGAAGATTAAGAATACTACCTATTGGTTTTTTATTAGAGGTTTAATGCGTGAAGCTGCGCATTGGGAAGATTTTCCTAAACAATTCGAAACTGCATTTCCCGAATCTAAGGTGGTGACTTTAGACCTGCAAGGCAGTGGAGCCCATTGGAATAGTAAAGCGCCTCTTACTATTTTAGAAATGGCTGAGTCGGTTCGCCAACAGGCTCAGAATTGGATTGTAGCTGAAACTACAAAGACTGGAAAAATACCTAAGTGTTATGTGCTAGCTATTTCCTTAGGCGGTATGGTGGCATTGGAATGGCTTCAGAAATTCCCTGAGGATCTTAAAGGCGGTGTTTTTATTAACATCAGTCTGTCTGGAATTAATTCCTTCTATGAAAGATTAAAGCCCAGGGCCTGGAT
>JABMMY010000201.1 GCA_013205415.1 Deltaproteobacteria bacterium | reverse complement strand
TAAAAAATGATGTCGATCGGCGAAAGGCCGCAGCGGAGGTCGAAAGACAGGAAGAAAGACAACGATTAGGAAAAAAGGTAATCGTACGAAAACGTTCTAGTTAGTTTGCTTCGTTTTTTAACAACCAAAAACTAGTTACCAGCTATTGCAGATGTCTATTATAATAAATTCATTGTGAGTTCTCATTCTTCAAATATTGAAACCCTAGCCATTGGCGATGAGCTTCTCATCGGAAAGATTTCTGATACCAACTCTCAGTTTGTAGCCACACAACTTTTTTCTATGGGATTAAGACTCAGTAGAGAAACTGTGGTTGCCGATGATCCTGCTGCTATCACTGGAGCCATTTTAGAAAGCTCCAAAAGAGCAAAGGTGGTGATCGTATTTGGTGGTTTAGGCCCTACCTCCGACGATAAAACGGCGGAGTGCGTTGCAAATATTTTAAATTGCAAGGTGATTGAACATCCTGAAAGTAAAGAAAGGCTATTAACCTTTCTAAAAAAAATGGGAAGGCAGGTTTCTAAGGTCACTCTCAAACAGATCCTTTATCCAGCCTCTAGTGAGGTCATTACTAATTCCAAAGGATTGGCGCCCGGTTTTTTCTTTAAGCTTCAGGACTGTACCTTTTTCTTTCTTCCTGGTGTTCCCATGGAGATGGAGGCAATGGTTTTGGCTACTGTGCTTCCTGCGATACAAAAACAGTTTCAGGTGGCTAAACTTTTATCGCATACCTGGCGATGCTTGGGTATTCATGAATCTCAGCTTCAAGAGGTTATGAATCCAGTTGAAAAGAATTTAACCGAAGGTTGTTATTTGGGATATCGCACCTCCTTTCCAGAAAACCATCTCACCCTGTATTGGAATGCCGCAATAGATCCCACTCAATTTATTGCAACTCAAATTTCTATTCGACAGATCTTACAACCATGGGCCTACACCGAGGGTGATCGAGAGCTTGAACAGGTTGTAGTTGAAGAATTAATTAAACAGAAAAAAACCATTGCGCTTGCTGAGTCATGCACCGGGGGATTAGCTCTACAACGACTCACTCGAGTCTCTGGAGCCTCTGAAGTAGTGTGGGGCGGTTTTACGAGTTATCAGATTTCAGCAAAGGAAAAAATGCTAGGAGTCAGAGTTTCAAGTAACGAGGAGGGAGTGTCTCAGGCCTGTTCTAATTCCCTTGCAAGTCAGTTAAAAAAACAAACTCAAGTTGCAATTACAGGTGCTATCACAGGCTATATGAGTGCGACCTCTGGTGAAAAAAACCCGATAGGAATTGTTTATCTGTCTGTCATTGAAAATAATTTAGTCGAGAAAAAAATAGTTCTGCCCAATACCAATAGGTACCGAGCTCAGTGGGGAGCCTCTAGTTATTTACTGCAAACTTTACTTCAGGTTTTACAAGGAAAATAAAAAAGGCACCTGTTGCCAGATGCCTTTAAAACTTACTTTTTATTAAAAGATCTATTCCTCTTCGTGACCTGCATTTTTATTACCACGGGTCATACTTCCCATAGCAACTCCAGCAAGACCGCCAAGTCCAGCAGCTACTACTGCCGTTTTAACACGGGAGTTAGTGGCTTTTTTAGGCGCCGTTTTTTGTTGAGGTTTACTACGCCCCGCGGCTTTTTTTACGGTTTTTTTTGCAACAGCTTTTTTCGCCGACTTTTTTGGAGCCACTTTTTTGGCTGCTTTTTTTGCCGGACGCTTTTTTGCTGCTTTGCGTTTTACCGCGATTGCCTTACGAGCTTTGGGTTTTATAGATTTCTTAGTTTTCTTTTTCATTTGAATTCTCCTTGAAATTTGATTGGTATTTAAAATTATTTTTATCCAATAAGCAAAATAAATCTTCTTAAAGAGGCACTTTTATTTATCGAAAAGAGAAATGAAGGGATAAATGTTATTGAGATCCTAGTAGTTTCTGATTGCCATTAGAAAAAAAACAAATTATTTATTGAGTATATCTTAATCGCAGTTAAGCTTGATATTAATAAAAGTAGTTGGGGCTAGTAGTATAACACTAACCGGTGGGTATGAGGTCATAGGGGGGGCTTATGTCCAAAGTAGTGAAGTCTAAACGCTCGAAGTTTGTGTCTAAAAAGAAACCGATAGTAAAAAAAGCTAAGAAGAAAGTTCTTTCTACAGCAGCAAAAGGTAAAACGATTCAAAAGATCGTTAAGACTAAAGCTAAAGGGAAGGTTTCAGCTCAAGGGGCTGCAGCATCCTCCGCTTTAGTTTCTGCACCTGCTAAAATAGAAAAAAAGGGACTTTCCCAAAAGCTGGTTGATACCATTGAAAAACGGAAACAGGCTAAGGAGTCTGGGGCGCAACACCAAGGATCTAAATTCTTTGTGAAGCCACCTGGAAGAAGAGGCCGACGTCCTAAAAATTTAGTGGATTATCAACCTGAAAATCGCGAAGAAGATTCTTACGCCGTAGAATCGGAACGAGAAAACATTGAGTATGATACTGGCATTCGTGTCGCTACCAAGCGTGATGAATCTGGTTTTGGCTCAGATCGCTCTGAAGACTTCGATGAAGAATTAAACTTCGATTGGTAAGCTCAGAGGTCTTTTTTAATCTGACATACTAATATACCATTTTATAAATCGTTGCGGAGTTGCGTTTGCTTTTTAAGCGACTTGAAATTTACTTTCAAGAGCAACTCTGAAACGATCTCTTTTGTCTGTTCTAATGTGTCAGTTTAAACCTTCTTATTATGGATAATCAAATACACCTCTTCTATGGAGCGGTCTGTAGCCGATTGTACGACGTATTCCACGCCATCAATGAGAGTAGAGTCCCATTTTTTGGGTATTTTTTGCATTCGTTTTAATAAAAATCCGGCCAGTGTTTGATAGTCATCATCTTCAGGTAATGGAATACCTAAGAGTTCTTTTAAATCTGAAATTTCCATTCGAGCCGTGACAATAAAAGAGTTTTCACTGATCTGTCTAAAGAGTTTAGGGGGTTCGTCGTATTCATCTTCAATTTCACCTACCACCTCCTCCATGACATCTTCCATAGTGATAATTCCAGAACACCCGCCATACTCGTCGACTATAATAGCCATGGGTCGAGATTTTAATTCTAAAAGGAGTTCATCTAAAGGTTTGCTCTCTGGAACGAAGTGGGCATTCTGCATAGCCGTATGAACCGGAACCTTAAGACTAGCAGCTTTTAAACAATCAAAGCCCTGAATAACACCCACAATACAATCGATTCTTTCTCTATAAACGGGTAATCTGGAATGACCCGATTCTGTAAATAGTTTTACTGCCTCTTCGAGATTGGCATTTTCTTCAATAGCAATCACATCAATGAGGGGCCGAAACATCTCTTTTACGGTGATTTTTCCAAACTCAAGAATTCTTTCTATTAAAATTCTCTCGGAAGGGGTGACATCGGACCCTCGGCTTGCCGGAAGTGCAGCCTTGATCTCTTCTCGAGAAAGAAAAAAACTTTTTTCAGCTCTCTCCCCTACTATTTTTCCAAGAATTTTTGCGTAAATGGCTAGGCTTTTTGTAATGGGTGAAAGGATAACACTCGCAAAGTTTAAAGGCTTTGCCACTAGTAAGATCATTTTGTCAGAGTGAGAACGGCCCACCATTTTAGGAACAAACTCACCAAAAATTAAGATGAGTGGCGTCAGTATTAATAAATTGATCCATTCGGGATCATAGCTAAATTGTTTTGTAATAAATAGGGTGGAAATAGTAGTGGTACAACTAATAGCAAGAGTGGTTCCTACAATAGTTGTTGAAAACAGTGTTTCCGGTTTAGAGAGTAATCTTTTCGCAAGCTGAGCCCCTGGAATATTTTCTTTTGCTTTTTTTAAGAGCCGGGGCCGATTCGCCGATAGAAATGCGATTTCGCTACTAGAGAAAAAGGCCTCTGCTAAAAGAAACGGAGCTATCAGACAAAGCAGTATGGCCAGAGTAATCATGGTGTGATCTCCTCCCCTTTATTTTGAGTGTGAAAAAGAGCATTGAGTAGATCCTCTAAAGTAACCACTCCGAGATATTGACCGTATTCATTAACGATAAGAGCGATATGAACCTTTTTTAATTTGAATTCCCTAAAAAGTCGGGAGATTTTTTTGTGAGAAGATACGATATAGGGCGCAAAAGTAGCTCGCTTAATAGATTCGGTATGAACTGAAATGTCAGATTCTAAAAGTAGCTTTAGAAGTTCTTTGGTATATAAAATTCCCACTACAGATTTATCAACCTTAGAAAGAACCGGAACACGAGAATAGGTATTTTGTCTTACTCTTTCTAAAACCTCGCTAACTGAGCAATCTTCAGTAAGGGTAAATACCCCTTCCCATGGAGTCATGACCGTCTGTACGGAACGATCGCTAAATTTAAAGACATTATGGATCATCTGTTTTTCATCTTCATCTAGACTGCCACTTTCCTCCCCCACTTCGATAAGATTTAGAAGATCTTTTTCACTTAGTGCTGCGGTGGAATTGGGTCGAACGTTGAAAAGTTTTAAAATTTCCCCACTGAGGGTCACAAAAATCTTTCTAATGGGAGTTAAAATAAAATAGGCCCAACTTGCGGGGTAAACCAGGACTGAAGCGGTTAACACGGGAAGCCGAAAGGCTAAAACCTTAGGAAGGATCTCTGAAAAAAGAAGCAATAATAAAGTGGAAACAATAATAGAACCTAACGCGAGTAATCGAGAATCCCAAGAGGATAGGTTTTTCTGCATTAGGGTAACTACAAAAGTTCCAATTAGAATATTGATACATTCATTGCCAATAATTAAGGTGGAAAGGAGTCCTTCAGGCTTTTGAATTAAGTTTCGGATGGAACGATAAAGTGCCGGCTTCTGGGTTTTAATCGATTCTAGCTGAGTGCGACTTAATGAAAACAGCGAAGCTTCACTAGCCGCAAAGATCGCTGCAATGAGTAATAATAAAGGGATTAAAACTAGGTAAATATGAATGAGCATAGATTAGAGACTTTAAGTTCTACTTTCTATTGTAGTAGTTTTTAAGGTTTCTTGTCAAAAATCGGTAACTTAAGTAAGTTGAGTGAATGTCGGTTTCATTACATGGTCCTATTGGTTTTTCTCCCCTAGTACAGGCGGTCAGTTGGCAGGATGAAACTATAATTTTATTAGACCAGACGGCATTACCCAAATCAGAGGTTTATCTTCATTGCCACTCGACAGAAAGTTTGGTGACTGCGATTCAAAACTTAGTCGTACGTGGAGCTCCAGCCATTGGAATCGCAGGGGCCTATGGAGTGGTGCTTGCGACCCTAGAGGCCCTAAAGCTCTCCGATGAAAAGGCCCGTATTGCACTCAAGTTTAAACTTAAAACATTAGAAATGGCTCGACCCACGGCCGTTAATTTGCAATGGGCTGTGGGTAGACTAAAAAAAATTATTGAAGATTGGAAACAATCGCTGAATTTAGATTTAGTTAAACTTTTATTGGCAGAGGCCAAGCAAATTCACGAGCAGGATATCGCCTGTAATCATCTTATTTCGAAGTTTGGAAGTGAGCTTTTAAAAGAGGGCCCCGTTATTACAATATGTAACACCGGCGATTTAGCTACAGGCGGAATTGGAACCGCTTTTGGAATTTTAGTTAAAGGCTATCAGATTAAAAAAACATCCCATGTGTATGCCTGTGAGACTCGTCCCGTTTTACAGGGTCTTAGACTTACCTCCTGGGAACTGCATCGCCACTCTATTCCCTTCACGGTAATTTGTGACAATATGGCAGCTGCTTTAATGCGGAAAGAAAAAATTTCAGCCGTTATTACTGGAGCTGATCGTATTGTGGCAAATGGTGATGTGGCTAATAAAATTGGAACTTATGCTTTAGCGGTATTAGCGAAAGCACATTCGGTTCCTTTTTATGTCGCAGCCCCTTTTTCGACATTCGATTTTTCCTTAAGTTCGGGAGAGTCTATTCCAATTGAAGAAAGATCTCATGACGAGGTTTTATCCGTTTTGGGAGACAATCACCCTGAATATGCAATTCCTGTATGGAATCCCTCTTTTGATGTGACTCCTCAATCCTTAATTTCAGCTATTATTTGCGATAGGGGCGTGATTAATTTTCCAAATCAAGAGAGAATTAAAGCGTCGTTTTCTAGGAATCAACCATGAGTGAAATTGAAATCAACCTTCAGTCTCAAGTCACCTTGAGAGAGTTTGTAAAAGAGAATGAAGCTAAGGCCTGTCAATTTCTGTATTTTATGCTGTACGGTTTTACGGGTCTAGAGTCTGCGATGCTTCAAGTTTTTCGTGCGTTTGGCGATTCTTTTCAAAAACAGGCCCGTCAAAAGCAAGGGGATTGGGAAAAGGTGGGGTTGAGAATTCAGCTTTTTTCTTTGGCGTGGAGAGAGATCATAAAGGCACAAACGCAGGTTGATTATACCTGGTCTTTCGGTCGAGACACTCGCCCCTTAAAACAGACCGATTCGGATCTCCTGTTAGAAGGCCCTTCCTATCGACTTAAAAGGTTTGATCCCGATCTCTTTATGCCTCGCTTGGCTAGAGTGGATATTGATTTTAGGGCGCCTCTGGTACTAAGAGATATTTTGTCTTTCGACGATGAGGAAATTTTAAGAATTTTGGGAATTCGATGGGGAGTGTATCGGCATCGTTTGCATCGGGGTCGATTAGCTTTTCGTGAAAGCTTAAAGGGAAAACAGAATCGAGACAATTAAGAGATAATAAGATCTCTAGAACTTTTTGAAGAAGACATTATGGTGATCACCTGTTTTTTTTGTCAGAACTTAATTTCCGATTTTTTAGAGGGTATTTTGCCCGCTAATCGGCATGAAGAGATTAAAAAACATCTTCTTAAGTGTGCCGCTTGCGAAACCCTTCACCAAGAGGTGATCGCTTCAATAGCGATTTTACGAGAGTTCGCTGCCCCTACCAATGTTCCTGAACTTTCAGTAAGAATTGTAGAGGCTTCAGAGGCAGGAAAATCACTTGCCCTGCGCCCCTTAAAATTCTCCAGAGTTTCTTTGGGGTATCTCATTCCTATTTTAGGAGTTGTGATCCTATTTTTTATTTCAGCCAAGGTGTTTCCGTGGTTTTCTTGGTTTCAATCCCAACTAGATGAAAAACAATTGGTTCGTTACTTTCCTATGTCGAATGGGGCTGGGGAAATATTGGATGAGCAGGCAAATTGGATCCACTCTAGAGAGCCTAGAATGGGCAGTGTTTGGGATGAGGGTGGGCTATCACCTGATGAATTTGAAAAATCATTTCAGAAAAAGGGACCGTCCCCCGAACTACCTGAGTGAGTTTTCGATTTTCAACTAGGATTGACTCGATTTCACTACAACAAATACTAGCCAGTTGTGCAAAGCAATCACTAGAGTTACCATGGCCAAATGGAAAACAGAGATAGTTCAAGTCCTAAACCCAAGATCATAGACAGTTTTTGGGCCTTTCTTATTGCTACCGCGATAGCTGGACCCTTGGCGCTCCCACTTTTATGGCGCAATCCGCGCTATCAGAAATCAACTAAAATTTGGGCAAGTGTGTTTGTAATTATTTTTACGTTGTTTTTAATCTATGGAGCAGGTTCCTTTATTGATAACGTGCTAAGCGAATACAAACAGGTATTAGAGCTTCAGCAATAGAGAAAAAATTGGGTTTAAGAATATGAAAATTGCTATTAGCCAAATGAATCCTAGAGTTGGAGATGTGGCTTGCAATTTAAAGGTGATTTTAGAGGCTATTAAGAAAGCCAAGGCCGGTCATTGTCAGTTACTTTTATTTCCAGAGCTTGCGATAGTAGGCTATCCCCCTAGAGATCTTCTTAGCTATTCGCATATCGTTGATGAAAATTTAAAGGCGCTAGAAAAAATAAAGGTTGAGAGTTCGGGAATCACTATTCTTATCGGTTATGTAGAGAAGAATCGGTCTAATTTAGGAAAGCCGTACTTTAATTCTGTCGCTGTTTTTCAAAATGGAAACCTGATTAAGAATTATCGGAAATGGTTATTACCTTATTACGATATATTTGAGGAGGAGCGCTATTTTGAACCCGGAAATGAAACGGTTGTTTTTCAGGTCATGGGGAAAAATATAGGGCTGACCATTTGCGAAGATTTATGGAATGAGCCCGGGTTTTTACCTAGAGATTATGCGAAAAAACCGATCGAGGCCTTAAT
>JABMMY010000018.1 GCA_013205415.1 Deltaproteobacteria bacterium | reverse complement strand
CTGGCTTAGGGAAATTGTGGGGGCCCCATCCCGACTTTTTTATGAAGGCGATTCGACCGCCCTATTTACCCCCTGTTTTTCTATCGTGGGCACTAGGCGACCCTCCAGTTATGGAATCCAATCTGCGCTATATTTTGCCAAAGAATTAGCGGCTCGTGGTTTTACTATTGTAAGTGGCCTAGCTCGTGGCATTGATGGTTCGGCCCATCGTGGTGCTCTTTTAGCGGGAGGCAAAACGGTGGCCGTTTTAGGCCACGGGCTAGGACGTATCTACCCTCCTGAACACTGGGAACTTTCTCAGCAGATCATAGATCAAGGAGGGTGTCTTGTCTCAGAATATGAGAGAGGGACGCCTCCATTGAAACAAAATTTTCCACAGCGAAATCGCATTATCTCGGGATTGAGTGTGGGAACCTTAATTATTGAAGCGGCAGAAAAAAGTGGCTCGCTGATTACAGCTCGATTAGCACTGGAACAAAATAGGGAGGTTTTTGTAATCCCCTCTAGATTTAATGAAGAAAATTTTCGTGGTAGTCATCTGCTAGCGCAGGAAGGGGCAAAAATAGTTTTGAATGTAGAGGATATTCTTTCTGAATATGAGGGATTAATTCCAATGAATAAGGAGCTGCAAAAGAACGATTGTGAAAAATTCTCCTTTTTGCAAAAGGCCTTTGCGGCCAATGAAGGGGTACTATCTTTAAGCGATCTATATTTATTTCCTAAAAAAAACCAGGAGAAATTATTGACTCAGATGCACCGAGCTATAGAGGAGAAAAAGGTAATAGAAACCGCCCCTCAAGTATTCTTTTGGGTCGATTAATGTGTGGCAAAAGGAAAACCTAAAAAAACTTTTCTTGCCAAATGAATAACTTATAAGAACAATAAGAGATGTAAGCGTTTCGTTTTACAGCGACTAAACTTTAAAAAAGAAGAGAAATTGCTAGATAAGATACTAAACATCTTGGCACTTTTTTCACAGTCTCTAGAGCGGAATAAAGATCTATTTTATGACGCCGAGGAGATCTGGGATCTTTTATCCTATCGGGGATTTTCCGATGAGGAAATAGACGGTGCTATCTCTCATATTCAACGAACCTCGTTGCAGATACCCGGTCCCTATTGGAGTGATTCAACTCCGGTCTATCGAATTTATAGCCATGAAGAAAATAATCGCCTTTCCAAGTCGGCAAGAGGGTATTTGTGGAAGCTTAAAATGCGGGGAATTATTGATCACTCGATTGAGGATGAAATCATTCAAAAGGCGATGAATTTAGAGGCCCCTGCCGGGCTTAGAGAAATAAAAACCGTTGCCGCTCTAACTGTTTTCGGTTATGAGCACAAAATTCATAAAGGTCTAAGTTCAGTTTCGGCCGTTGGTGAAACGAGATTAAATTAATAGGAATCGAAAAAGAGAAAGACCGAGTAAGAAACTGTTTGAGGAGCAATTGATAGACCCATGGAAAAGACAACTCAAAAGAAAAGTGTAAAAAAGACTATAGCTTCACCCTCCACTAGCATACCTGCAGCCGTCACTAAAAAGAAAAGCGCAAAAAAGCCGGTACCTGCAGCCTCTAAGACTAAAACTTTAGTGGCCTCTAAAAAAACAAAGGATAAAACAAACGATCTTAGTGACGAATCACCTAGTACCTCATCTCGGAGATTAAAAGGCCTAGTGATTGTAGAGTCTCCAGCCAAGGCTAGAACCTTAAAAAAATATCTGGGCAAAGATTTTGATGTGAAGGCCTCGGTCGGCCATGTCATGGATCTTCCCAAGAGCACCCTCGGTGTGGATCCGGATAATAATTTTGCACCTACCTATGAAATGATTAAAGGTAAGCAGAAGGTGGTTGAGGATCTGGCTAAGGCTGCGTTGCGAGCCGATTTTGTCTACCTAGCTGCCGACCCTGATCGCGAAGGGGAGGCTATTGCCTGGCATGTGGCTGAGATTTTACAATTGCCAAAAAGTAAAACACATCGAGTCCTATTTCATGAAATCACAAAACCGGCAGTATTAAAGGCTCTTCAATCCCCGATAACTTTAAATAAGGAGCGCTATGAATCGCAGCAGGCTCGTAGAATTTTAGACCGCTTGGTGGGGTATAAAATTTCCCCTATTCTTTGGACTAAGGTTCGAAGAGGTCTTTCTGCAGGTCGCGTGCAATCGGTTGCGGTAAGAATGATTGCAGACCGAGAAAAAGAGGTTCTGGCCTTTATTCCTAGTCCCTATTGGACCGTCGCTGCCAAGCTTGCGGGTGATGATAAAGACTTCGTAGCAAGACTCGTTAAGGCGGGTGATAAAAAAATAGATCGCTTAACGATCGATAATGAACCCTGGGCTAAACAGATCGTAGCAGATTCTAGTTCTGCCCATTGGAAAATTACCTCGGTCACTCAAAAGTCCAGAAAAAGAAATCCTGCGCCTCCATTTATTACCTCAACCTTGCAACAGGAGTCCTCAAAACGTCTCTATTTTAGTGCTAAAAAGACGATGACCTTAGCGCAGCAGTTATATGAAGGGGTTGAGTTAGGTGCCGATGGAGCTCAAGGGTTGATCTCCTATATGAGAACCGATTCCACTAGGTTGTCGGATGATGCTATTCGCGATGCCAGAAATTTAATTACTAAGATCTTAGGGGCAGAATATTTACCGAAAACCCCCACCGAGTATCGTAATAAAAAGAATGCGCAGGATGCTCACGAAGCGATTCGCCCAACCTCCGTTGAGTTCACTCCAGAAAAGGTTAAGAAATTTTTAGATGCCGATCAGTTTAAACTGTATGAGCTAATTTGGAAAAGATACCTGGCATCTCAAATGGAACCTGCAGTTTTTGATCAAACGGCAGTTGAGATTGAAGCCACCTCGAAGAAAAATGAAAAGTTTGGTTATCGGGCTACCGGTAGCATCTTACGATTCGATGGGTATTTAGTGTTATGGCAGGACGATGAGGGCTCAAATGAAGACTCTCAGAATCTTCCAGACCTAAAAGAGAGTACTAAAATTAAATGCAATGGTGTGTTAGACGAAAAACACATGACTCAACCCCCTCCTAGATTCGCTGAGAGTAGCTTAATTAAAGAGCTTGAGGAGAAGGGAATCGGTCGCCCCTCTACCTATGCTGCCATTATTTCGGTCATTCAAGATCGTAAGTATGTAGAGAAAAAAGAAAATCGATTTTACCCCACCGAACTTGGAACCTTAATCACCGAGTTATTAGTTGAAAACTTTCCCTCCATTGTCGACGAGAAATTTACCGCATCGATGGAGGAGGCCTTAGATCAAATAGAGGAGGGAAAGGCCAATTGGGTGCAAACCCTTAAAGATTTTTATACCCCTTTTGAGGCGACATTAAAAAATGCCCAGGAGAAAATGCGAGATGTTAAAAAGGAAGAGACCCTAACAGATCTTAACTGCCCTAAGTGTGAAAAAATACTGGTCATCAAGTGGGGTAAAAATGGAAAATTTGCCGCCTGCCAGGGTTATCCCGATTGTCGATTCACCTCAGAGTTTAGTCAGGATAATGGGATAGTCACACTAGTGGCTCAACCGACCACAGATGAAAAATGTGCCACCTGTGGGGAACCGATGATGGTAAAAAATGGCCGTTTTGGGCGCTTTTTAGCCTGCTCTGCCTACCCTCAATGCAAAACGACAAAGCCCATTACAACAGGAATTCAATGCCCCGATTGTAAAGAGGGGGAACTCTCGCAGAAGAAAACTAGATTTGGAAAATTGTTTTTTAGCTGTACCAAGTATCCGAATTGTAAATATGCTATTTGGGATAAGCCCATTAAAGGTCGGCCCTGTCCTCAATGTCAGCATCCCTTTTTGACAGAGCACTATACCAAAAAGGACGGAGCTTCGATTCGATGTCCTAATAAAGAGTGTGGCTATCAGGACAAAGCGGGAGTGGGTTCGGCCGATGAGACACCTGTTTCAGCGACCTAAGGGCCAGCGGCGAAATTAATTGGGATCTCTAACATATAAGTGAGACGCAGTGGCTTATACTTAGGCTTATACTTATACTTAGGCTTATACTTGATCTTGAACTTCTACTT
>JABMMY010000200.1 GCA_013205415.1 Deltaproteobacteria bacterium | reverse complement strand
GCTTTTGGATTTAGAAGTTTTCCAAATTATCGATTAAGGGTACTTGCACATTGTGGTTGGGATGGGGTATTCGCTATTAGAAATTAACCGCACCAAGGGGTGATTCCCCCGTCAATGGCGTAGAGCCACTTCAATTAGTTGAAAATAATACACAGAAAGGAGATTAGTAAGTGATTGTTTTAGTTGGGATTATTAAATCGGGGCGGCGAGATTCGAACTCACGACCCTCTGCTCCCAAAGCAGATGCGCTAGCCAGCTGCGCCACGCCCCGTACGAAAAAAACTTATCGTATCTCTAATCGTTTGGCAATAAACGCAATAGAAAAGAAATAGGTACTAAATGATAGGGGTATGCAGCCCCTCAATTAAAAATCTAGTTATCTAGTCCAAATCATCCAATGAATTGTTATTGAATATCTAAAATGGGCCGAAGCTTCTCATTTATCCTACGATTGTCTCCCTTTCCGTCATTCCCGAAGTCTTTGAAAAAATTTGGATCAAAGATAGTGAACCTTAAGTTAAAATCGCTTCCGGGAAGATTCCCGTAGGCCAGAATCGAAGAATAGTAACTCGGATTACTTTCGTTAAAAAATTTATAAATAGGTTTGTTAGATTCCTCATGGCATTTATTACAGGATTCTCTATCCACTCTAGTAGCTCCGGTCATTCCATGTTGCGGAACTAAACCGTTGGCTTGATTAGTCGTTGGAGCAAAAGCTGTTACAGTTCCATTTTTGTCCCACTCAGCTGCCAGAGATGATTTAAAAGGAGTTCTTAGCAGCTCCTTCACCATGCCTTCAGACATGTTGGGTAGAACGTCAGTTCCTCCTACACTTCCCAAGTTTCCCTTTTCATATCCGCTACGTTTTATCTCAATAGGTGTTAGACGTTTCGGATTACTAAGGTGAGCCAATAGCCCATTCGCCTCATTTTTAAGGGAATCATTGTTATCGACTATATCGTTAAGTTTTTCCTTTAAGGTTTCCGAGGTGGGGAAGGGCCTCATAATATCAGGAGCCCAAGCTCCTTGCGGAACATCCTTTTTGCGAGTTCTAATCTCGACTACCTGGGGTTTACCAGAACTATCTTTATTAAAAACGACCTCTCCAGAAACTGTTCCGATAGGAAATACCCAATCGTAAGTGGGAGTGTCGTCGGGAGGAACTATTCTTTTAATAACCTTAATCTTTTGTAAGTTCCCCTTCTCATCTTTGGGTAGGTGGAGAAAGTGGAAGGTCCCTGTACTACTAGAGGTATCTAGCCCCACACCCTTTGAAAACATACGCAGGTTTCCCTCTTTATCTAAGTAGAGATTTTCCGCACCCTTTCCAAAAGGGGCACCTCTAAATCCAGGTTCGCTGGTTCGAACACCATTAACAGGAGGGCTAGGATCTTGGTAAGCTGGAACCATCGATTTTCGATCAAAAAAGATAGTATTCGGATCCTTTAAAATATTATTTAGTTCCTCATTTTCCACTTTGGGTAACATGCTTCGATAAGCATTTAAGTTTTCTTGATCGATGATTTGCACCGAGTTGGAAGCCTTGGAAGCCACGGCAATTGCCCTTGGTTTTTTATCCCCATGGCTTGCGGTTGAGGTGCCTTCGGTGTGCTCATTTTTTAGTTTTGTATGGTCTTGTTCGATCCATGCCTTAAATTTATTGCTCTCTGGATTGCTGAGAAAATCACTTTGTTCCTTCGTCGATCGGGGAGGCATAGTTTCGTTCTCGATTAAAACGTTATGCAGGTTTCGGATCATAGATCTCGCCTGATCTTTCTCTTTTGGATTGTCACTCTGAAGACGTCGCTCCAGCTCTCCCGATTCAGCCATCCAATCTGGGAATCTTTTTGCCGCCGTTCCATTATGGCAGGTGATACAGTTTTGATTAATTAGCTCATGGGATTTTAGCCCCGAAGGGTTGGCGTGAGAATCATGAACGGAATTTTTAATTAACTCAACTTGCGGCTCATCCTTCTTCCCACTCGATGGTATCGTGCGTGCCGATTTCCCATCCTTGGAGCTTATAGTTTTAAAAGGAGATTCGACCGAATTCTCTTTTTCTCCTCTCGGTGTTCCGCTGTAACTTTGAATACAGAGTTGCAAAGACTTAAAGGGGCCTCCCTTAGAACTTTTATCGCCAGTGGGATGGGTAGCATACCAAGCACTACCCCCCCAATAACAGATGTGTGTTGCGCTAGATTGCTCAGTCGCATCGAGGCAGCTCTCCAAAGTCATTGACATACCACCCACGTAGCCCCAATCGGGACGAGACGTGGTAATCCCCTTGAAGTAGGTGGGCTTAAATCCATTGGGTAATCCAGTCGATGCACAGACTACACCATTTTTAGAGGCTTTGACGGCGAGCTCACAATCTTTAATATTTGCCATAGTTCCAGCCCCTAAAGCCTTTTTAAATGTTTTGTGCTGGGGTCTAAATCCATTTTCACTTTTAATACACTCAAAATCTCGATTTTCAGACTCTTCATCATCTAGAGAGACCGATGACTGTGGTGTTTCTGGGATGGGAGTGGCATTCCCAACACCTCTCGGTGCAGGGGCAATACTATGGGGTCGGGCTGGGGTGCTGGCAAAACTTGCAGGCGTGCCATGATTCGGCGGCGCCTCTGTGACCGACGAGGAGATGCCGGTGTCATTGTTGTCGAAAACCCATTCGATGTTGCCGTTGGTAAATTTATATCCAATCGCATTCTCTGGCACAGGAATGCCGTTAACCGCTGTTGTTCTCTCGGTCGGAGTCTTAGTAAGTGGAGTAAAGTCCAATTCATTATTTGAGGATCTTGAGGATCTTTCAGTTGAGCAATTTCCTCCGGGACAGTTGAAAGATGGAAATCTTAATCGCTGCCGGCGAGCAAATCCGGGAGTGGAATTTAATAAAAAGACAACAATCGCCAAAAGATGAATAGTCCGATCCATTTAATTTCTCCAATATCACAAATACGATTCAAGTTACGAGCCAATATACTGGAGAAATAAACTCATGAAATTAGGGACTTATAAATATGGCACCTATCAAAAATGTCAGTTTTTTATTCATTTTTTTTCAAAGGAATGAGATCCTACACCCAATAAGTCTATTTTCAGACCTCAATTATAGAATACGGTGGTATCTGGACTAATAAAAGACAACTGTATCTTTATTGGTCGCATGGAGGCCTCTTTCTTTTATTTGTCGGCGACTAAGTGATATCGGGAGTTTAGGTAGCCAACCTTTTGAAGGATTTTTAGCTTAAAATACTCCATATCTTTGTAGCCATAGGCCTGCCATTTGAGTCCCTTG
>JABMMY010000199.1 GCA_013205415.1 Deltaproteobacteria bacterium | reverse complement strand
GGGTGACACGCTCTGGAGGATCTTATTTTTTTTAGGCATATTTTCCGGGGCTCTTGTTTGCTATCACCTTTATCCCACCGCCTTTGAGATAGCCGGACTTTCTCCTGCACGTTTAGTCATCGCTGGAATCCTAGTGGGATTTGGAACTCGAATGGGAAACGGATGCACGAGTGGTCATGGAGTTTGTGGAATTAGTCGTTTTTCTTTACGTTCGATTTCGGCCACCTTAGTTTTTATGGCCTTTGGTGCGCTGACAATAGGAATAGTCCGGCATGTTTTGGGTGGAGTATGAAACTTTTATTCGGTTCCTTCCTTTCAGGTTTTTTATTTTCCATAGGGCTTTCTATATCAGGAATGACTCAGCCTAAAAAGGTTTTGGCTTTTCTTGATCTCTTTGGAAATTGGGACCCTAGTCTTTTATGGGTCATGATAGGCGCCATCACAGTATATTCGGTGACCTACCGACTTGGATTAGCCAATAAAACCCCTTTATTTTCTCCAGCATTTCATATTCCAGAGGTAAAATCGGTGGATAAATTTTTAGTATTTGGGGCCATTATTTTTGGAATCGGATGGGGGCTTGCGGGGTTTTGTCCCGGTCCTGCATTGACATCACTTATGACTTTAAAACAGGATCCGTTCCTATTTTGTTTAGGACTAATCTTGGGTATGTTTATCTTTAAGCAACTTCGGCAATGGAAAGCGCTATGATCTCTATCCAACATTTTTTTGATATTGCTACCTCTACCTTGACCTATGTCGTTTGGGATTCCATTACGAATGACGGTATTGTGATCGATCCGGTGTGGAATTATGAGGCGGCCAGCGCCACGTTAAGTACGGAATCTATCGAAGAGATAGCCGCCTTTTTACAAAAAAGACAAATTAATATTCATTGGATTTTAGAAACCCATGCTCATGCCGACCACATTTCAGGAGCTCAGGTTTTAAAAAATAGATATCCAAATGCCAAAATTGCAATGGGAGAACGGATCACAGAGCTACAGATAGCATTCAAACCCCATTTTGATCTTCAAGATTTAGATACAGAGGGCGGGCAATTCGATCGACTTTTAAAAAATAATGAAATCTTTCAAGCGGGTTCAATTAAAATCAAGGTGCTGTTCACTCCTGGACACACACCTGCCTGTTGTAGTTATTTAATAGAGGATGCAGTTTTTACCGGAGATTGTCTTTTGATGCCAGATTCAGGAACCGGAAGGTGTGATTTTCCAGGAGGAGGTGCAGAAACTTTATTCACCTCTATTTCAGAAACCCTTTTTAATTTACCAGAAACTACACGTGTCTTTGTGGGCCATGATTACCAACCAGGAAATCGCGACTTAAAATTTCAGTGTCAGATGAGCGACGAAAAAACTGCCAATATTCATTTGAATAAAAATACTACCCGCGCCGATTATGTAAGATTTCGCGTAGAACGAGATTCCTCTTTAAAAACTCCAAGGCTGCTCTTGCCGAGCATTCAACTTAATATTGCAGCAGGAAAACTTCCTAATCCAAGACCCGATGGAAAGCATTACTTGATAATTCCCTTGTTATTAAAAAACTAATAGTAAGGCCCTGAAGACCTCTAGTTGCGAACCGATCAGCTGTGCAGCTCGGTGGGTTACATCCCTCTCTTGACTATCTTTTTATTCTTCGATGGAAAGTCTGTTTTCCTCAGAAAACTCTCGAATCTTTTTAGCGATTGCATCACGAGTCTCTCGAAAGCGAGCTAGTTGTGCCTCTTGCGTTCCTTCTTTGTTTACCGGATCAGGCAGAGGCCAATGGAGTTTAGTCGCTCGTGAAGTCAGCTGAGGACAGACCTCCTCTGCACAAAGTGTAATGAGATAGTTGAGTTGAAGGAGGAAGCTAGGTTTTAGATCATCGTAGGATTTAGAATAGTGCCTGGTAATATCGATTCCGATTTCTCGAAGTACCTGAACTGCATAGGGGTTTACCTTTCCAGGATGAGAGCCTGCACTTTCTACTTGAACCGATCTTCCCAGTATTTTCCTAGCAAGGCCTTCGGCCAATTGGCTTCGTGCGGAGTTTGCGACACACATAAATAGAATGTTCATTGCTGTATTCCTTTTTTCAATCGTAAAGCAAGCGAGTAAATATCGCCAGGAATTCCAGCTTTTCATTTGATTAGACTTACCCTATAGTTCCAAGCTTATTGGGTCTGTAGCTCAGTTGGTTAGAGCGCTACCTTGACATGGTAGAGGTCCACGGTTCGACCCCGTGCAGACCCACCACGTAACCTATGGAATACAAATCAAAAATCTTTGGGGAACGCTTAATCGAGTGTTCTGATTCTGCTGCCCACTGCTGCCCATAAAATCCCGAAGTAATCTAGTGAATCAACTTAACCAGAACGGTTTTAGAATAAGAGTCCGATTCATTTCATTTCGCAAGAATGGCTCTACGCCATTGACGGGGGAATCACCCCTTGGTGCGGTTAATTTCTAATAGCGAATACCCCATCCCAACCACAATGTGCAAGTACCCTTAATCGATAATTTGGAAAACTTCTAAAT